>NZ_JADBTR010000064.1:0-23051 GCF_020246065.1 Microcystis sp. M144S2 | reverse complement strand
TGGGTAACTTAGTTGCTGCCATTATTACCTGTTTAGATCATCCTAATGCCGCTAATCAAATTTTTTTAATTAGCGATAACCAAGCTGTTTCTACTCCCCAATTAATTCGACTCATTGCTCAACAAATTCAACAACCCTGTCGATTGCTGCCCGTCCCCACTACCTTACTTAGATTCTTAGGTTATCTGGGTGATAGAGTAGAATCCATAACAGGGAAAAATCTCCCTTTTAACAGCTATAATATCGATCGCTTGCTTGGTTCTCTTGCCGTTGACTCTAGATATATTCAAAAAACTCTGGATTGGCAACCTCCATTTACTTTAGAGCAAGGATTAGCTCGAACCATTCAGCCAGAAAATTAGTGATCAGCTTATCAAAAAAGGCTTCATAATTCAAGTTCCGCTTTGACAAAATCGGCAGTTTTATAGAGAGAAAACCCCACTTTAGCGGCTATTATCTGCATAGCGCGGTTATCCCTTAAAATTTCCCCTTCGATTCCCTCTAATCCTTCCTTTTTGCCAATAGTGACCAAACGCTGTAGTAATTCAGTACCAATTCCTTGACCTTGATAGTCATCCCTAACTAATAAGTCAAATTCCGCCACATTAACGCCATGCAGTTTATTTAAGCGTCCTATAGCGATAATTTCTGGCTCTTCCGTCTGAGCGTTATTAATCTCTACCACTAAGCTCATTACTCGATCATAATCGATAAAACAAATGCGCGTAAGACGATCATAAGCGGTTTGGCGATCGAGATTGACAAGATGAAAATAACGATAATAAATGCTTTCTTCCGAGAGATAATGGTGAAATTGTCGCACTAAAGGCTCATCCGCTGCCCGAATCGGACGAATTAGCACCTTTAAGCCTCTTTTCGTCGTCCAAAGTCCCATATAATGTTCGGGATAGGGACGAATCGCCGGATGAGATAACTTTTCTGGGGGTGTAGTCGGAGGATGAAGAAGGATAGAAGCGGAAAGAGCGATCAATTGCTCTGAATCGGCAAAAAAGGGATTAATATCGATAGTTTTAATGCGAGGTTGTTCACTAACCAGGTGACTAAATTTAACGATTATTTGCTCCAAATTCGCTAAATTAAGCGATTTAAGCCCATTTGTCCCCTGAAAAGCCCGATAAATCTTGGTTTTTTCTAAAAGTCGGCGAGCGAGATTAGTATTTAAAGGAGGTAGAGCGGTGGCGTAATCTTGAAAAATATCGACTAAACGGCCACCAGTACCGAAAATTATCACCGGTCCGCACTGATCATCGTAATTAGAGCCGATAATTAACTCATATCCTCGATCGATTTCTAACATCGGTTGAATACTCACCCCGAGAAAATGCTCCCGACCCACTTGTGCGGTAATATTAGCTTCGATCGCCTGATATGCTTGCACCACTGCCCTAGGGGAAAAAAGCGGCAATTGTACCCCACCCACCGCGCTTTTATGGATAATCGTCTGGGAATGCAGTTTCATCACCACGGGATAACCGAGAGATTCAGCGAGATTAACTGCTTCTGCGGCACTTTCAGCAATTTTAGTGACAATAACAGGGATTCCATAAGCTTTGAGTATATCTAAAGACTCTGGCTCACTGAGAATTGTTCTATCTCCTGCTTGCTCAATAATCTGGCTCACTAAAACTCGATCGGAGCCATTTTCCTGAGAATTGGCTAAAATTGGCGTTTGATAAAGACCGCGCAGATTCTCTTCATATTTCCAGAGCAAATTAAACACCCGGGCTGCCGAATCGGGATAGCGATAGGTGGGGATACCCTGCTGATTTAATAACGCTACTCCCTCTGCAATGCCCTCTCCCCCCATCAAACTTGCTAAAATGGGTTTTTTGCTATTTTGAGCGATTGAGGCGATGCTACGGGCAATTTCTCGCAGATCGGTGTTAAAGCGAGGCGAGAGAATCATCAACACCGCGTCGGTATGAGCATCCGCTAAAGCGATCTCTAGGGCGCGAGCGTAGCTATCGGGATCGCTGCCGCGACGCAGATCGATGGGATTTTGGGGGACAATATCTGCGGGAACAAGAGGCGCTAGTTTTTCGAGCGTTGCGGGGGTAAGGGTTGCCAGTTGTCCATCTTCCGCCAGTAAAGCCGAGGCCGCTAAAAGAGCGGGAGCAAAACCATTGCTGATGATTGTCAAGCGTTTTCCCCGGGGAAATCGGGGAATTTTCGCTAAAACTTGCGTGATATTCAAGAGATCGGCCAGTCTTTGTACTTCCACGATGCCACAACGAGCAAAGGCAGCGGAGAGAGTTAGCTGATCGCTGGTCAATTTGCCAGCATGGGAAAGAGAAGTGGGGTCAAAGTCGGTACTGTGGCGACTAATGGCGATAATTGGTTTATTTAGGGCAACTTCTCGGGCCGAGGACAGAAAAGAGCGGGCATTATTCAGGGATTCCAGGTAGATAACGATGCTTTTGGTTTGGGGATCGTCTCCCAAATAATAGAGTAATTCGCCCCAATCCACATCTAAAAGAACTCCGAGGGAGATAAAGTGACTAAAACCGACATTTTCGCTTAAACTCCAATCAAGCATGGCAGCAGCGATCGCCCCACTTTGACTAATCAGGGCAATTGAACCAGTTTTCGGCAGGATGGGGGAAAAGGTGGCGTTAAGATTTTGGCTGAGATTGCTGATTCCTGAGCTATGGGGACCGATGATGCGTAATTTTTGACCAGCGATCGCTTTAATTTCCCTAAGTAAATTTTCCCCCATCTGTCCAGTTTCCCGAAAACCCGTGGAGAGAATCAGGGCGCATTTAACCTGTTTTTCGACAGATTGGGCGATAATAGCGGGAATTTCGGGAGCAGGGGCGGTGATAATTACCAGATCGATCGCCGCCTGGATATCCTCTAAACTGCTATAGGTGGGAAGATCGAGCCAGTTTTCGGGGTGAGGATTAACTAGATAAAGGCGGTGCTGACCGGGATTATGATGGAGATTATGTAAAAGAGTGCGATCGAGTTGGGGATTTTGGCGATTAAATCCCACCACAGCGATGGTTTTTGGCTCAAAAAAGGCTCTTATGGTTTGATGTTCGCCACCGCGAGGATCTAAGATGGGATTTAACATAAGTAAGCTAGGAGGCATTTAAACTGGGTATTGTTAAGTGAGCTAAAAAAGCAGCTAACCCCTACTGTTCCAGTGTTCCGGTGTTCCCCGATCAACCTAGACCAATTCTAGCTGTTTAATCAGGGTTCGATCGGTGTAATTAATTTTGTCTAGGTAGCGATCGGCAATAAAACAGCCCCAGCCGATCAACATTTTCCCCAAGAGATCTAGTAAACTAACTGATGCTGTAAATATTTAGAGACAGACGATGGAACTGGAATATCCCGAGGATTTGAGATACCTAGAAACCCACGAATACGTCAGACTCGAAGGTGAAATCGCTACCTTGGGAATTAGTGCTTTTGCCGTCGATCAATTGGGTGATATCGTGTTTCTAGAATTGCCCGAATTGGGAGAGGCACTGGAAGTAGGTAGTAGTTTCGGCACGATCGAATCGGTAAAAGCGGTAGAAGATCTTTATCCTCCCGTCTCGGGAACCGTAGTCGATCGCAATCAAGCGATGATTGACTCCCCCGAATTAATTGCCGATGATCCCCACGGGGAGGGTTGGTTATTAAAAGTGCGGGTAGAAAATCCCGATACTGCCTTGGCTGATACCCTCTCCGCTAGTGAATACCGCGCCCAAGTAGCAGGAGAAAGTTAACTAATATTAACAACACGGAGCCAGACCCTCACACTATCATAGGCATAGAAAGAATTAAAAATCCAGGAAGCGATCGAGTCTTCCTGATTTTTGTCTCTAAACCGTGCTGAGACGAAATTCTAGCCCGAATCGAGTGAGGTTTCACTATTTACCCAATCTATGCTAAATCCTAATCTCGCGGCGATCGAACTTTCCAAAGAGGAGGTTCAACGCTACTCTCGACACATTATTCTGCCCGAAGTGGGCTTAGAAGGTCAAAAAAAACTAAAAGCCGCCAGTGTTCTCTGCATCGGCACCGGGGGACTCGGTTCCCCGCTTTTACTCTATCTAGCGGCGGCTGGCATCGGTAGAATCGGTATTGTTGACTTCGATATCGTCGATAGTTCCAATCTGCAACGTCAAATTATTCACGGCACTTCTTGGGTAGGCAAACCGAAAATTGTTTCCGCTAAGGACAGAATTCTAGAAATTAACCCCTATTGTCAGGTGGATTTGTACGAAACCCGCATAAGTTCCGAAAATGCCCTTGACATTTTAGCCCCCTATGATGTAGTTATCGACGGGACCGATAATTTCCCCACCCGTTATCTGACTAATGATGCTTGTGTTCTTCTCGACAAACCCAACGTCTATGGCTCAATTTTCCGCTTTGAAGGACAGGCAACCGTTTTTAACTACCAAGGCGGTCCCAACTACCGCGATCTCTATCCCGAACCGCCACCACCGGGGATGGTTCCCTCCTGTGCGGAAGGCGGCGTTTTAGGGGTTTTACCCGGAGTAATCGGCACAATTCAAGCCACAGAAGCCATTAAAATTATCCTCGGCGCACCGGATACCCTCAGTGGTCGTTTACTGCTTTACAATGCTTGGGAAATGAAATTCCGTGAGTTAAAATTGCGCCCGAATCCCATCCGTCCCGTCATTGAAAAACTAATTGATTACGAACAATTCTGCGGTATCCCGCAAGCGAAAGCACAAGAAGCGGCAGAACAGCAAAAAATGACAGAAATGACCGTAGTAGAGTTAAAAGCACTAATTGACAGCAATGCCAATGATTACATTCTCATCGATGTGCGTAATCCCAACGAGTACCAAATCGCTAAGATTCCCAACTCGGTGTTAATTCCCCTACCCGATATCGAGAATGGTGCGGCAATTCCCAAAATTAAGGAATTAGTCAACGGTTATCGTCTCATCGCCCATTGTAAGATGGGGGGACGTTCCGCTAAAGCCCTCGCTATCCTCAAAGAGGCAGGTATCGAAGGAATTAACGTCAAAGGTGGCATCAGTGCCTGGAGTCGCGAAGTCGATTCCACTGTACCAGAATACTAATTTTGGCCCTGGGGTTTTGGGGTTTTGGGGTGTTAGGGTTTTGGGGTATTAGTTGAATTTCCCCATTCCCTATCCCCCCATCTCCCTAGGGTTGATTCAAGGTAGGGTTGATTCATGAATCAACCCTACCCCATTCCCCATCCCCCCATCTCCCCTTCTCTGTGTTTCCTGTTCTCTCTGAATCTGTTAAGATCAAGGCCAGTTAGCCTTAAAATCTTGGGTGTGAGCAAACAATGAAAAACCATATTAAAAAAATTGCTAGTTGGAGCGCGATCGCTACTATTTCCCTTGGCTTAGTAGAAATGAACCGAACAGTGATCGCATTTGGCAACAATAATCAATTTAGTGCCTGTATCAGTCAGATTGTCCGCACGGGGGTGAGTCCCCAAGATGCCGCCACCGCTTGTTCAGAAGCATTAATTCCTAAAGAATTATCCCGGTGTGTAGTGATGATTAAATCCAAAACCCCGATCGATGGTAATCTGGCTCTGCAAGCTTGTTTTCAAGTGCGTCGTCCCATCGACCTAGGCAATTGTGTGGTCGATATCCATCGCGCTGCCCCCTTGTTTGCCGCTAATTCCCTCAAACAAACGGAAACAGAAACAGCCAAGGAACCCGATAAATTAGGGATTTCTAAACAGGTTTTAGATTCCTGTCGTCAAAGTTTATTACCCGGGCGCTTTTCCGAGTGCGTTATCGCTGTCAGTCGTGGTGCGGACAAAAATAATCCCTCCCAAGCTTTACAAACCTGTTTAAGTGCCGAGGATTTCCCCAGAGATCTATTCCCCAGTTATCCCCAAAATCAAGACCAGAGACCTTAATCAAGATTATTTGGCTCTCTTATTTTGGGAATATACGGAAAAACCAGAAAACGTTAAAGATTGAACCATCAATCAGACGAGTTCGGCGGCTTAGGAAAGGTACACTTAACCGTAATATTTAAATTACTTTTAGCGGTTCCTTTGGTAATATAAGGGATTCCTACCTCACCGCCGATTTCCACACCAAATTGTAAAGTGACTTCCTCAATGTTGGCAATGGCTAAATTGCGAAAAGCGTTTAAGGTATAAGTAGTGTAGGTACGAATTGTATCTTCAATTGTCTGAAAATTCTGCAAAATTTGCTGTTTATCTGGTATAGAAGTTCCCCCTTTAGCAACTCTTCCCTCGGTTTTTACTGTCTCGGCAGGAATTTCTAGGTCATCGGTGGACTCTATATAAATTAGAGTGTTTTCGTCAATTTGGATCGGAGTTAGTCGAGTCATAAATAATGCAGAAATTGAAAATTAACTTTTTTCTTAACTATTTCTCGGCTCTCCCGTACTTGTGATGATAAGAAAAGGTCATCTAAGGGAGGGCCTATGCTTTCCTTGCAGTTTACCAAAAAATAACCTAATATAAAAAACATTTCTATCCCTTGCTGACTGTCTATGGCTCGCTACGCCCTCGTCATCGGCATTAACGATTACGATAACCGGAACTTTCTACCATCTTTGAGTAAACCCGCCAAAGATGCGGAAGCTGTTGCTAAATTCTTGGAGAATACTGGGACATTTGCCAATGTAGAACGCCTACCCAATTGCTGGATTGCCGCAGAAAAACGCTACGAAGTTGTTCCAGGAAAGGTAACGGGGAATGAAGTCTTGCAGGCCTTACAGCAAATTTTATCGGGAGAGCAGACCAAAAATCAAGAAGTCTTGATCTACTTTTCAGGACACGGGTTTCGCCTGATCAATCGCATCGGTGACGGGGAAGCCTATCTCGCCACCTCCGATAGCCAACCCGACGGCAAAAATGCCATTTCTTTAGACCGAGAACTCAATCCTTTATTACGGCGTTCTAGTTTGAGTAATCTGGTGGTAATGCTAGACTGTTGCCATGCAGGGGCGTTATTGCCCGAAAATCGGGGACTAGATCGCACTTTGCTAGAACCTAGCCTCTCAGCGTTTAAGGAGAAGCAAGATTACT
This sequence comes from Microcystis sp. M144S2, assembly GCF_020246065.1. Taxonomy (NCBI): domain Bacteria; kingdom Bacillati; phylum Cyanobacteriota; class Cyanophyceae; order Chroococcales; family Microcystaceae; genus Microcystis; species Microcystis sp. M144S2. Next base: position 16,015 of record NZ_JADBTR010000064.1, on the reverse strand, counting down.
ACCTAATCGCCGCCTGTCGGTCAGAACAGGTAGCGTGGGAAGATGAGGAATACAGTTTGTTCACCGCCGCCTTACTCGAAGGACTGTCCCCACAACAGGCGGACCCAAAAACGGGAGAAATTAGTGCCGATCGCCTGTTTGATTTCGTCTCGCTGGAATTGCGCGGGAAGGGTCAGGAACCGATTCGCATGGGAGTTGGGCGATCGCTAATTCTGGTCAAATATGGGGCGCAACCTCAAGTTAAAGAAGTGAAACCGTTACTAGATGAGAAGGGAGAATTGCGCTGTCCCTATCAAGGATTGCTGGCGTTTACTAAGAAAGAACGCCCATTTTTCTTCGGACGCAAGCGAGTGGTGGACGACATCAAATCTAAGCTGGATCGGCTAAATTTTGTCCCTCTGATTGGTGCTTCTGGAAGTGGTAAATCTTCGGTAGTTCTGGCGGGATTGATGCCCTGGTTGGAAGAATTAGGATGGCAAATTCTCGAACCGATCAAGCCTGGATTTAAGCCGTTGACAAAGTTAGAAAGCCTACTGTTATCCTATTTTCCAGATTGCGAAAAATTGCTGGATCAATGTATCAATAATCCAGCCAGCGAAGGCTTAAACCCGCTATTAGAACTTTTTCCCCGCGAACATAAATTTTTGCTGGTGGTGGATCAGTTTGAGGAATTATTCACTTTTGCTCTAGCGGAACAGCGCGATCGCTTTATTGAATTGATTACTCAAGTTGCCACAATTCCAGACTCTCCTCTGGCAGTTGTCGCTACCATGAGGGCGGATTTCATTGAACCCTGTTTGCGTTACGATTCTTTGCGACAACTGATTCAAAATAACGCCGAATACCTGCCAGATCTAAGGGGATTAGATTTGCTAGAAGCTATCACCGAACCAGCCAAGCTGCAAGGTTATGAAGTTACTAATAATTTACTCAATCAAATCCTTGAAGATATTAAACAAGAACCCGGATTTTTACCCTTATTAGAGTTTGCTTTAACCCAGCTTTGGCAGAGGCGAGATGAGGCAGAACATCGGCTGACTTTAGATACTTATGAGGCGATAGGTGGGATAGTAGGAGCGTTAAATTGTCAAGCTGATAAAGTCTATCAATACAAGGATTATGAAAAAGACTCACCGCAGCAGGAGCGAACAGAAACAGAAAAAGCTTTAATCAAGCGAATTTTCTTGAATCTTCTGCAAATAGGAGATGGGGAAAAAGATACCAGATTGCGTCAATCAAAAGCCTTTATCTTGTCTCTAGCTGGAGATAATCAAGAAGGACAAAAAGTTTTAAAAGAACTGATTGAAGGAAAACAAGGATTAGTAAAAGGTCGTCTTTTAGTGACGGGAAAAACTGAACGAGAAGAAGAAGCTTGGGTAGATTTGGCACATGAAGCTTTAATTGAAAAGTGGGACAACCTGAATCTGTGGCGAACCGAAACTCGCCAGGGTAGAGAATTAGCGAAACAGGTGGATAAAGATGCCCAAAATTGGCAGAAAAATAACAAATCTCAGGATTATTTGTGGTCGGGTGACAAGTTAGCAGACGCGGAGAAAGTTCTGCAACAATATAAAGACACAGTGGAAACTACGGACTTGGCTCAAGAGTTTCTCCAAGCTAGTAGCCAGGAGGAGTTACGTTCTTACCTGAGAAGTCCAGATATTGATAATTTAGAGCGAGAGACATTAGAAAAAGAGGCAGTCCGTAAATTATTCCTCAATCAAGAAAGGCTATGGCAATTACTCACAGATGAGAAGGAAAAAGCACAGATAAGGCTGTCAGCTTCCTGGTTACTGAAGCAGTGGGGACAGGAGGTTCCTATCTGGACAGCAGAAGTTGATAAGCAAGGAAATATTGTCCTCTCAATCATCGCAGAAAACGACCTACCAAGCACAGTAATCGAACAGTTAGAAGGTGAAATAAGCCTAGAAATGGTGGAGATTTCTGGTGGTGAGTTTTGGATGGGTTCTCGTGAAGGAGAAGCAGGAGCATATCCAGATGAACTTCCGCAACACAAGGTCAAGATTTCTCCCTTTCTGATGGGCAAATATCTAGTAACGCAGGCGCAGTGGCGAGTAGTGGCTTCTATGCCTAAAATTGAACGGGATCTTAACCCAGAACCTTCCTACTATAAAGGGTATAGCCGCCGACCAGTGGAATGTATTAGTTGGTACGAAGCAGTGGAATTTTGTGAGAGACTATCCCATTGGTCTCAGCAAAAAGGGAAAGGCTATCAATACAGTTTACCCAGTGAAGCGGAGTGGGAATATGCCTGTAGGTCAGTTATCAGTTATCAGTTATCAGTTATCAGTGAAGAATTAAGCCAAAATCCGATTTATCCGCCTTATCATTTTGGGTGGAAAATTGACCCAGCTTTGGCAAATTATGCACAAACTGCTCTTGCAAGGACGACCACCGTAGGCAGGTTTCAAATCGCCAATGCCTTTGGACTTTATGATATGCACGGGAACGTCTGGGAATGGTGTTTAGATGATTGGCATGATCATTATGAAGGCGCACCAATAGATGGTCGGGCGTGGTTGAATGAGAATAATTCTCAATATAAGTTGCTGCGCGGCGCTTCGTGGGGCGGCGACCCAGACTACTGCCGTTGTGCCTACCGCGACTGGGTCAGTCCCGATACTAGGTACAGCCGCTTCGGGCTGCGGGTAGTTGCGTCGTCGAGGACTTAGCTTTTCCCTTTTTTCTCTTTCACTTTTACCCTTTATCCTGTATTTTTTTCCCTTTTAAGCGAGCGTAGCGAGCGAATTTTTTTTTGAAATTTGCTTGTGCCAAGGCTCTGGCTTGGTATATATAGTTGTTTCAAATAAGAATGAGAGAAGACTCACCTAGCTCACTATTATTGTCAGTAAGCACTCCCGTAGGGGCGAAGCATTCGGGCAATAACCTATCGCTGAAACCGTAGATTTCTTATCCGAATGCTTCGCCCCTACAACCTCAAATACCAATTTAAATGATGAAAAGCTTATGTCTCAAACTTATTTGAAATGACTATAACATCTAGCCAGCAGACTACCTGAATAATTAGCGAGCAGGATGCTCGCATTCCCTTAAATCTAAGGCACTAAATTAGCTGTTTCAATCCAGTAGTATGCTATACTTATTACAGGTATAAACTCGTAAATTGGAGGAAAAAGCCATCAATAATGATACCCACTCCCGAACAGATGCTTACTTGCATTAGAATGTGTCAAACCTTGTCTAACTTCTATACCGATATTCATCTATTTCGGTATGATGAAAATAGTAATGTGAGCATCTTGCTCACTAATGTGGAGTTTGAAGATGAATCATCAACCTGATTTTTACCAAATGTCTCGCCCAGAATTAAGAAAATATGTCCTCTCCCATCGAGAAGATGATGAAGCCCTAAGAATTTATATGGATAGAATGCGAACTGAATCAGGTGTAACTAGATTTACCCTTACTCCTAGTCAAGAAGATATGAAGAAATTAGAAGAATTTCTCAAGGCAAAAATGGATAAATAAAATCAATTTAACTTGCTTGTACCAAGGCTCTGCCTTAATGTATGCTTCAGGTAGAAACTGGGAACGAGATGAAAAAGACGAATCACCGATTCTTCAACAGTACCAAAATCGCTGCATCTCTAATAATCATCAGTTATAATAAAAATGCCAGCAAAAGATATTTATCATGAGGCTCTTCGTTACTTGTTATGGTTCGATAGGGGGGCATAAATCGACTAAATCCTTATCTGGCAAGAGATTTAATTGATTAGTTCGCTCTAGATCAAAAACAATTGACAAAAATAGCTAAATGCCTTTCTATATAAGGGTTCCATCCCTTATAACTCCCCTCCATTGCATAACACAAACCGAAGAACCAGAAGTAATAGTGGTGGATGTGTCAGAACAGGAGATAGAACGACCCAAAAAAAAACAGAAATCATGCTATGGTGGCAAGCAGGGGTACCACACATTAAAGTCGCAAGTCGTTGCCGATCAAAAAAGCGAGCAGGTAATCTGTGTCCGTTGTGAGAAAGGAAGAGTCCATGATTTTCGACTGTGGAAGATGCTTGTTATGTGGATGATGAGCAAGTTACCCCTCAAGAGGGTGATTTTTATGCTGGATGGATTACTTCTGATATTGTTGGCCCTTTTAAAGGTGGGCCAGGGACAAGAGGATGGTAAATCATGAAGATAGAATGTCTGAAAATCGAGAATTTAAAAATCCACGAACACCATTTAAGTGTGCGCTATAGTGTGGATGAATTTGAATTTTCAACAAAGGTTTTTTATCAGGGGGTTTACTTCTCTGTTCTCAAACAAAAATACACGGAACAATTCATAAATAGAATAGCTGCCTACATTGCTTTATTTGAAGGCATGAAATTATGCTCATTATTCCCGAAAACTTATGATATTTCTAGGATAGTAGCATATTTAGAAACCCAAGCCTTGGAACTATTTGTGAAAATTTACCAAGGAGTTTTTGGTCAGCATTGGTATGAAAATCAGGTGACTGATTATCAGCAACCTGAGATTATTTATTCACAACCATTAGGAGAATCAACCCTAGGGAAAATATTAGGTGATAATTCCACAATTTTAACAGGTTGTGGAGGTGGAAAAGATAGCATTGTAGCCATCAAAATATTGGAAGAGGCGAATCTTCCTTTTGCCACCATGCAATACTCTCATAGCGTTTATGGCAAAGCGGATTTACAACATAATTTAATTTCTGAAGTGGTCACAGAAACCCATCCCGTTAAAACCCATAGAATTTCCATTATTGATGACTTTCTAGATTTCCCTCTGTTTCCTTTGTATTTTTCGGAAAATTCAGGAATTACCGCTCCTGAAACACCGGTTTCTATCTTTGAATCCTTGCCTCTTATGCTTTATGAAGGCTATAAATCCTTAAGTTTAGCTAATGAAAAAAGTGCTAACACGGGGAATTTATTCTGGGATGAATTGGGTAAAGAAGTCAATCATCAATGGGGAAAAGGATTGGAGGCAGAACAGATGTTAAATGCATTTATTCAAAATCATCTATTATCGAATTTTACTTACTTCGGAATTTTACAGCCTGTCTATGATTTCCGCATTTTCAAGAAGCTGAGTCACTATCCAGGATTTCTGCCTAAAATTCATTCTTGTAATATCAAAAAGCCCTGGTGTAAAAAATGCCCTAAGTGTGCTTATATCTGGCTAGGCTTGATGTCTAGATTTGATCCCATAGCTGTAGATCGGGTTTTTGGGGTTAATTTATTCGACGATCCAGACTTACTCATGATTTTTAGGCAAATGATAGGATTAGAAGAGCATACTCCATTTGAGTGTATTGGAGAAATCGATGAAAGTCGATTAGCGATGAAACAGTGTTTAGCCAAAGGCTTGTCTGGAAAAGCGTTAGATCTGTTTGAAAGGGAAGTTTTATCAGATTCTTCGATTGATTGGGAAAAACTGGAAGAAAAGTATGATAAAGTCTACACTCAAGATCATTCTATTCCGAATGAAATTTTTCAGAAGATTGTAGATAAATTCTAGAGTAGAAGTTACAGAAAGCTCTTGTAGTGTGATCGCATATCTCATTTTAATTCTGTCTCTCAAAATTACCCGATGATATTATCGACAATCTAAAACTGGCTCTTAAAGGAGCAACACTGTCCATGACTGAAGGCATTCCCAATCATTTTGAAGTGATTAGAAGTCTTCCTCATGGTCATGTAATGGCTATTTTAGAGACGATTAAAAAATTGGGTTTAGATAAAATAATCAGTGAAAAATCCTCCCGAATCAGAAACTTAGTGGTGGCGATGATTGTGGCAAGAATCATCAATCCTAAATCGAAACTAGCCACAGCGAGAGGGTTTAATAGCGAGACTTGTAGTCAGAGTTTAGGACAATTGTTAGACTTAGAGAAAGCCGACGAAGACGAATTATATAACGCCTTAGATTGGTTATTAGAAAAAGAAGAGAAAATTGAGAAGCACCTAGCACTTAAACACTTAGAATCAGGAACATTAGTCTTGTATGATGTCACTTCTACGGCTCGGCTGAGCGTTCGACTGAGCTCACGCCGAAGTCTCGCCGAACGCCTACCTAGAAGGAAATGGTTGTGAACTGGGAAAATATGGTTATAATCGAGATAAAAAGAAAGGAAAAACTCAGATAGTTTTTGGTTTGTTATGTTCAGCTAAGGGTTGTCCGATAGCGGTAGAAGTCTTTGAAGGAAACACCTCAGACAGTGCTACTTTAGCTGGACAAATTGAGAAAGTCAGAAAGGGTTGGGGGATTGAAAATGTGGTCTGGGTAAGTGATCGAGGTATTTTAACCAACTCAAAAATCAATGAATTAGTAAAATCGATAGAAGGATTAGACTATATTACTGGTTTAACTAGGGCTTGCTGAATAAATCTAAAAACTTTGTTGGATAAGGCTTTTAGGCTTTTTTTTACCCAAAAAGTGCTGACCATTGGAGTGATCGTGGGTAGAATTCAGGTACTTTTTCCCTGAAAATTAGGTAACTGACTACCTCAAAATCGGTAAAACCCTACACCCTACACCCGTTCGGCTGAGCTCACGGCCGAAGCCCACACCCTACACCCTGCCCCCACCAACAAACTTTTTCAGCAAACCCTAACTAAGCCTCAAACTCGGAAACTGGCTGAAGTAGAAGTGATTCAATTAGGGTTATTTGATCAGGTAAACTTAGTGGAATTTGAGAGTGAAGATTATCCCGACGAAAGATTAATTGCTTGTCGGAATCCCTTAATTGCCCAGATAAATCAACTACAAAGAGAGGCATTATTAGAAGCAGCAGAGAAGGAACTAGATTTGATTGTTCAAGCGACTCAAAGGGAGAAAAGAGCTTTAAAGGGTCAAGATAATAGCAATTCTCCAAAGTCTGACTACAGAAGTTTAATCCCCCTAAATCCCCCTTAAAAAGGGTGACTTAAATTCGATGTGTAGTTTTCATTTAGAGAAATGGTATAAGACTCCCGCTCCTCCCTCGGCAGACTCCCAAAAGAAAATGTATCTTCCCTGCTCACCCAATTTTTCCGAGGCCAATTCTTCGGCTTCCAATTTGTAATGAGCTTGTATCGCTCTCGCTAGAGCGTGTCGAAGGGTGGTTAGGAATTCCGCAGCGAGAGCGGCCTTACCCCGACAGGGTTCGACGACGAGAATATTACGGGTATCTTCTACCATCAGGCTAATGCCCGCTTGCGAGTTACTGGATGGGTTTTCTCGATTGATCGCAATAGAGCGATCTTTTCGAGAAAGCCATCATCGAAAATTGCCAAGAGACATTCTCACTTAGCCCAATTTGCCTTTAGTTGAGGCAGCCAGCTAAAGTCAGCACTTAAATCTCCTCCAAAAATGGGAACTTTCTGCACCGTCGCTGAATTAATTACTTTCTCTACATATCCGGTAGCAATTCCCGCCGAAAAGTGGCAAGCCATACAGCTTTCTGTACCAAATACCGGAGTGCCATTAAAGGGAAAAGTGTTTTCTTGAAAATGAGCCTCTTGATTGCCAGTTTGAAGATAAGTTTCCATAATGCTATTGGTTAAATAAACTGGGGCAGGAGACCCTGTGGACTTACGGGTAATAGCATCAGGGAGATTGTCCGGAGAAGGTCCTCCAGCAATGGCCGCATAACCAGAATTATTAGGATAGGGCGCAGTTGGCCACTGAGTATCGATGAGTTGATAATACTGTAATGGGGATTCCTCCGTTGCCAAAAGTAGCTGCATTGATTGGTTTAATGCTTGCTTTGCTTTGGGAATAGGAATCGGACGGGACACCTGAGTTTTCAGAACACCGTTGGGATCGGGTTTGCCCGTGTTGGGATTGCGGGGGATTGGTGGAACATTCACGGGTAAAGTTTGCCCGGCAGGGCTGAAATCGTGGAACAAGGCGTATAAAGATTTCCCATCCACCTTCTCCAAATCATTTGCGTTTAGATTATCGACGTGTTCAAACGTTGCCCAAATCCACTGAGGAGAAGACTTAGTTTTTGTCGAAATGTGCATTCCCACTAAACCCATTAGCTGCTTCTGACAATTTTTAAACTTGCCGTTGCCATCTAAAATGGGTTCCCCATTCTTATCAAGATCAGGTAACAACAAGGTTTGGGTATAAAAGCGACTGGGGATATCTCGTTTAGGGTCTAATTCTTTCCAAGCCAATTTAACTTCCATAACTCCACTCTTATCTGTGGCGAAATCGCCAGAAGGGAAATTGACTGGCTGATGATTTTGAGAAAAAGCAATTTGACCATCCAAGTTGTAAAGCTTGTTCTCTACGATGTACTGAAATTCTTGATCATTAAGAAAGATTTCGTAGCGAACTTCTTGTCCATTTTGATCGTAGAGAGGAGAGGTAAAAGCTTGATTGACTTCATCAGCAATATCTTTGTCCACCTTGTTGGAAAATACGGAACTGGTAACATAAAGTTCCCGCCGATTTTCCTTGTTATTTTTACACATAATCGGAGTAGTTTCTACAGGCGCACTACCATCAGGACGGAATACTTGCAGACTTTCGTGAAACGTTAACCAACGAGGAGTGCCAGGATCGGTTAATTTAGGGAGAGGATTCTTTTGAGCATCAAGAGGCCAATTGAGAGCAATAAAAGCTTGCCAAGAGAATAAATCAAAAAGCCTCTGTAACGCAGGAAAATTCTTAACGAGCAATTTCTGTTCCGCTTTAAGTCCGATGGGAATATCAACGGGAATTTTAGGGACGATCAAAGAGGATAAAGTATTATCCTTCTCTATGTTTGTCGGTAATTCGGCTCGGGCTGGTAAGCTATAAAATAGCAAACTCAAGCTAAATATATAAGCAAGAAAGATTCTAAGAATTCGTTGCATACTAATCCTCCAAGTTGGTAGTAATTATTGTCATCTCCGAAGATTAAAGATCAAACTCTGATGGGAACAAAGTAAAATATTAATTTTCTGGAGATACCTATGGGACTAAGTCAAAGCTTGCAGCCCCGATACTAAAATCATCATCTTTGCATCTTTATCGAAGATTTTGATAAAGATTGTTTGTCGATCACTACTATAGTGATAACAATTGGTCGGCGAGTTAGCTAATTCTCCCAAATTTGATACAGCACTTAGACTTGTCTTGTTAGAATTAACTGAATCTGGTGCTTTAGTTTGTCCTAATAAGGCAATATAGTAGAACTCTTCTGGCGGAAGATAGTTATCGACCTGCCGAACCAGAGAAATTTCCTGTACAGAAATATCATTTTGTTGTTGATGGGTAATCAAGGTTGTTCGATAAGCTTGTTTAACCTCAGCATCCATACTAATATGGTCGTCCTGATAACAAAGATAGCTACTATCTTTGCCTGGATAGATATTATAGGTCAGGTAATTTTGCTTCAATTCTCCTACATATTGCTCTAATTGCCGCACAGGAATAATAGACCCTTCTCGAATATAAGCAGGAACCAGATCTAGTTGGGAAGTATTCCAAGTGATAAGTTGACCGCCCTGGGTCGCCCGATTGAGTGTTCCATGTAGTGTGGTCGGACCCAAATCATCAGTTACTGGCGGTGTGAAGCTTCCATTAAAGTCATACCAATCAAATCCCTCTGGCAAATAAACAGGGCGAGAAGGATAGTAATTTGTCTTACCAGGACTGTAAGAGCTAGATTCCCAACGTTCCAGCACAACAGGGGCTACCAGTAGGTCATGTCCCACAAAAAATTGATCGGCAACCCGATAGGAATTATTCGTGTCATATTCGTATTGCTGATTGGAATTGTATGGAGTCAGCAGTACCTCATTAACACCGGTTAAGGGATAGAGAGTTGGATCCTGAGGATCGTTCAAAAACATTGCCCGACAAACGGGAAGATTGTTTTGGGTGCATTCGTACATAGCATCGTAAAACAACTGGAGCAGTTTATAACGAATTTCAATGTACTTTTTGCAAGCTGGCATAACATCAGTATTATATGTACTGTTGTCGTGGGGATATTGAGAGTAATTGTAGGGTTCTTGATAAGCCTTGGTATAACCGTTGTAATGGTTACGATACCAGGGTAAAAACGCCCCCATAGTCATCCAACGAGTTAGGAGGTTAGGAGCAGGTTGACCACCAATAATGTAAGGAGGGTTATGGGGATCGGTGCTAAACGGATTATTAACCTGTCCGGATGGTGTATTACCGTTAGCAAATCCACCAATATCGCATCCACTGAAAGGTTGGCCACTCATCCCCCAATTAAGAACTTGAGGAATGTTAATAGATAAAAACTCCCACGATGAGGCCGAATCTCCTGTCCAACTTGCAGCATAGCGATGTACTCCCATATACCCCCCACGGGCAATAATGAAGTTTCGTTTGTTTTTATTGTAGTGACCATCAGGTAAGTGATTTTTAATGCGGGTCAAGCCTTCATAGGTGGCTTGGATCATGTTGAGAGAATACGCATTATGGATTTTGGCATTAGGGACTGGGGAGACTAAACTGCCATCAGGATTAACCTTGCCATTAAGATTACTCATCAGGAGATCCCCAGGTAAAGTCTTGTAATGAACTACCGCATCGGAGCTTGTCACTACGGCAGGACAAGTCATATCTTGCCAAATCATATCCAGTCCACTGTCTAGGAGTCCATAATAGTTACCACTCCACCAAGTCTTCACTTCGGATCTGAGCAAATCGGCGTAGTAGCCATAGGTTCCCAAGGGAATTCCACCACAACCAGCAACATCAGTAACGTGTCCTGGAGAAAAGTAGGGATTGAATCCTTCATTACAACCGTAGTTTTCGTTGGTGAGAAATGGCCGGGGTTGTCCTGGTCCATCTACATACTCATCCCAAATAAATACCTTTTTGGCTCTGCCATCTTGAATCACATTACGCTGAACAACATCGCCGTTTTCTCCAAGAGCGGTAACAACGTAGGGAGCGCATGGATAAGGTGGTTTCGAGTCATTGGTCTTGGCACTTTCATCCCAAGGAACAATGGTCATAATGCCCGTGATGTTGGTGCTACACTTAAATCCCATGCAGTGTAACTGATTAAATAAATCATTGACATTGCCAAATTTCTCTTGACTACTGGTAAAGGTACGGTAGTTGTTTTGAAAATCAACGTCAATATGTAAACCATCAATGGGAATATTATTGTCTCGATAGGACTTAGCTACATTCAGAAGGCGCTCCTTGTTGTAGTATCCATATCCTCCCTGATGATATCCCAGAGCATACATCGGAGGCATAGGACTGGGCCCAGTCAAAACATTAAATTGATTTAACACTGAGGCGATGTCGCTTCCGGTTATAAAGTAGTAGTCCATCTCGTTATAGAGTGAACCAAAGTAATATTTCCCGGTCATGTATTGAGAGTAGTCATTAGTCTGAATGTTGAAGTAAGTTTGACAGGGATTATCTAAGAAAATGAGATTGGCATAGGAAGAACCAGCAAAATCACCTGATGGAGCAGGATTCCACTCGATTAAAACTGGCATGGAGTTATAGAGTGGTTCTTGTATATTCAATGGACCAGGTTGGCTGTTACTGGGAATAACTGGATAATTATCACCATCGGCACTGTTTGAGCCACTGTACTGAAAATTGTCATAGTTAAAAAAGGTCGTGGTATGGAAATTATTGTTGAGGTTTATGCCCGCCTTTTCCCCAAAACCATAATACCCGGCACCAGGAGCAACGTTCATAAAGCAGGCCGTCACTTCCGAACCAAAGGGAATATAAACCAGGTTATATTCATAGCTAGTTTTGTGAACCAATTGCGATCCGCGAAACACTGCTATGCCATAGGGGTTTAGTCCGATAGATATGGTAATTTCATCAAGAGTAATTTTGAGTGAGTTACCAGTGCTATCTTGTATATAATTGATTCCGGTGTCACCCAAGTTACGATTTACTACCGCATTGGATAGATTTTTTGAGTAGTCGGTAGAGTTTGGATTAAACCTAACTCTAAAGGAGGAAGGTCCAAGAATGTAAATCTTGATTTGAATACTACTGCTCGATGCTGCCGTCAAGAGGAATGACTTTTCTTGGGCATCGTAAGACCAATTTGCGATGTTGCCAATTGGTCGCCAAGGATTGTTTCCGCCAGAAGGAGCAGGCGTAAATTCATTGGTCTGCACAAATCCGTAGTTAATCATAAACTTCTAACCTCTTTTGTTCAAATTGAAACTGCTAAAGTGGAACCCGCTAACTACATAGGGCTTGCTGACAATTAGTGTAAGCTTTGCTAGAAAACGGTTTAGGGACTTTTTTAGCCAAAAAAGTGCAAGAGACAAACGTTGAGAAATCGATCTGAGGGACTCAAAACCCCTGCACTTTCTATCTTCGATCTTGAAGGTTCCGTTTCCAGACCTGCGAGGTCATTCTGTTATTCTGATTTCCCAGACTAACGACCTGCTACTGACTACTAACCCCACCAACAAACTCCTTCAGCAAACCCAACACATTATACGGAAAGTTTCTGAGATTATTCCAGTTCGGCATGATCTCAGAAAGTCTTCCCTATATCACACCCAAAAGCTTTAAGTAGATTCCTGAAAATAAGCTGAAATAACAGAACTTTTCTGGGAGTCTAGCGACAATTCTTCGATCTGATTTCACTTCTCCACAAAAATTTACAATTATTCCAACCCATTACCCAGTGGTTTCCCCAGGGGTTTCGATCCCCCCTGCCCCCCTTGATAAGGGGGGTGGGAAAACCCAGTCAGGGATAGAAGTTGTCGTTTAGCGGCTTCCCGTTCGAGACGGTAACGGTTCCACTGAATCTCTAACTGTTCTCGTTGGGCGATTCTTGTTAGATAGGTTTCGGTGGATGAACCGCCCAGACGGTAATCAATCTCGGTAATCCTGGTCAAGAGGTCGTGATTGGACAGTTGGGCTAATATCGCCCGTTCTCGATCGCCGGCGGTTTCGTAGGCGATCACCAGCGTTAAGACCTGTTCTCCGAGTTGAGAGCGTTTGGCAGCCCGTTGACGTTCCAATTCAGCCCTGGCCGCCTCTAGGTCGGCCGCCCTGATTTCGAGGTCGGTGATGGCCATCCTCTGTTGTTGTACCTGACCACCCCCAAACAGATTTTGCAGAATGGCGATCGGGTCGGTGGTGAGATAACCTGTCCATTGTCGGGCGTTGGCTTGGTCGATACGTTGTCCAGCCAACTGTAACCGGCGATCGATCAGGGCGATGCGCTCGTCGAGGGTCTGCAATTCAGGGGAACGTTCCAATCCCTTTGTCTTATCGAAACAGAGATAATTATGTGCGCTATATTATATTATTATACAATGTATAATAATATAATGGGGATTGTCGTCATGGATATCGAACTAAAAAAATGGGGAAATAGTCTTGGATTCCGAATTCCCCACAAGATCGCTGAAAGCTTCGGACTCAACGAGAATTCAATTGTTGAACTCACAGAATCAAAGGACGCTCTTGTGATTACCAAGAAGCCATGCAATCCAACGCTCGATCAGCTATTGGCCAGCATTCCAGAAGACTTTCAGTATCCAGAAGATATACTCGATTTCGTTGAAAGCGGGCCGGGTGGTAAGGAGATGATATGAATATTCGACGGGGAGAGGTAATCAGAATCAATTTGAACCCGACAAGTGGAAGAGAGCAATCAGGAGATGCGCGTCCCTGTCTGGTGCTGAGTCACGGGAAATTTAATGCTGACCGGAAAGGAATCGTCGTGGTGAGTCCCATAACAAGCACAATCAAGCCAGGGATCAAAACAATGATCCCTATTCCCGACGGTTTTGCGGTGCGCGGCTCGGTAATAGCCGAGCAGGTGAGAACGGTTGATCTTAATACTCGCTGGTGGAAAACAACCGGAGAGGTTCTACCATTCGAGTTTGTCAACCGCGTGGTCGCAACCTTAAGCGTGATTATCGGGTGAGGACTATTTCTTCGATAGAAAACCGACGGACACCCCGAAATGGAGATTACCGATGCCCAATCCCCAACCCGCTCCCGATAGGGGTTCACCTTTAAGAGAAAAGGATATGACCCCACCAGATAACAAACCCGTGATCTGACAGATGAGAAACCAATGTAACAGACGACGGCGTTCTCGTTCGATCGCACCCTGTAGGATCAAGGTTAGGTCATCTGTTCTGGTTCCTTCTTGGTACGTTGGATCAGCTTCTTTGCGATTAATTCTGGGGACTGTTTGAGGGAATCTAGGGAATCCTCGACCACACGGTCAGATTTTTGGCGTTGCTGATTTGAGATATGAATCTTCTTTTGTGGGATTTTTAAAACCTAGACCCAAACTAACTTTTGGATAGGTGCAAGGTTGTCATTCATACCTTGATTCAGCAACGCCCAATTCTTTTAGTGCCAAGCGGACCGTCAGTGCGAACGGTTTTGTCCTCGATATTCCCGTTAAGGCCACCACCAAGTTCGCCTCGCCCCGGGTGTGGCTGGATGATTGGGCTAAAAAGAACCGTAAACGGCTGCCACCCGAACCGGAAGGGGCGGTCAACCTAGAACTGGATCTGTTTCCCCCGCAATCGGTACGGGTAGAGGTGGTCGATGACCTGACACCAGAAGAGGAACGTCAACGTCTGTTCTGGGAACGCAAGGTAGAAAGGGCTTTCTATGAAGCGGGAACAGCCTTGAAGGAACTGCGGGATAGACGACTGTACCGTTCTACCCACAAGACTTTTGAGGAGTATTGCCGTGATCGTTTTGGTTATTCTCGTCGCAAGATGGACTATCTGATTTCTGGTTCTGAAGTTTTTGAGAATCTGCAAACGAGAACCATTGGTTCTCAATCAGACAGAGACGAAACGAGAACCATTGGTTCTCAATCAGACAGAGACGAAACGAGAACCATTGGTTCTCAATCAGACAGGGACGAAACGAGAACCATTGGTTCTCAAATTTTGCCAATCTCCGAGCGTCAAGTCCGTCCCCTAACTCAACTGGAACCAGACCAACAGAGAGAAGTGTGGCAGCAGGCGGTAGAAGCTGCTGGTGGTAAAGTCCCGTCCGGTCGCATCGTCAAGGATATTGTACAGCGCATCCTGGAGCGAACCAAAATTCCCATACCCTACCGGGTCGGTGATGTTTGCGAAATACTGATCAAAGATAACCCCGAACTGAGAGGATTGGGTGGTTGTTGGTGTATCGTGATCGAGGTAAGAGAATTTTCCTGTCTGGTGCGGACTTGGAACGGTGAATATACCGTTAGAGAGGAGAATTTAAGGGATTTGCAGTATTCCCCCGACCACCGGCAAAAGATGCAACAACTGAGCGATCGTCTGGTTGAACTTCGGTCGTTAGGGGAAGAGGAGACGGTGAGGGCTATTCTAGAAACGTTGGGTTCTTTGAAACGTCCCTACCTGAACCCTTGGGAAGAAAAGTTATTGGAGTTCTTAGAGGGATGTAATGCCCGTTGATACGGTAGAGTATAGCCCTTTAAAGCTAAGAGCAAAACGTGACGGGAAAGCTAACCTAGATTTCGCTTCCCCTTGTTCTATTGATCGCATCCCCTAGCGATTTTTTCCCAGTCGAACCGGCGATCGATCCTGCCACGGTTGAGGTGAGGGCATTTCTCAGAAAGATGACGTATCAACTGATTTACTGTTGACGAGGAGTTTGTGCGGCTTTAGATTTATTAGGAGTTTCTCTGATTTCTACCCAGTAACGGGGCAGAGGAAATTCTGTTAATCTTTCCCAAAGCACAGGTTATGACCTTTTCTCAAAGGGGAAGTCCAGTTATAATCATTGTCTTTGTGTCTTTGCTACTCTAAAAATTTCTTGAGCTGTTGCTGAACCGACAAAACGCCAGTGCCAAGGTTCATAACTAACACCTTGGAAATTGTTTTTCGGAAATGATAGTTCAAAGCCATATTGAGCAGCGTGAACTTCTAGCCAGCGATAGGCTTCAGTAGAGTCGAATGTCAATTTGAGGACAGTATTAGGACTTTTACCGTCACCAACATCGAGAGCATAGCCTGTATGATGTTCGCTGAAACCTGGAGGCGCACTCAGTTTAGAGGCT
>NZ_JADBTR010000063.1:0-65690 GCF_020246065.1 Microcystis sp. M144S2 | reverse complement strand
TGTGGGGTGTGGGGTGTAGGGTTTTACCGATTTTGAAGGGGTCAATTACCTAATTTTCAGGGAAAAAGTCCCTGAATTTTCCCCCCGATCACTCCCATATCTGGTACTTTTTGATTTACAAAAACTCTAAAAGTCTTAACCCACAAGGGTTTTACCATTATTCAGCAAGCCATAACTAAATTCCTAGGATAAAAAAATCGGGTGAGCCTTAACCCACCCGATCGCATATAGATTGAAATCAACCTATAACTGTGGTACAAACTGTTCTTTTTCGGGAACGTAGGCGTATTCAGCCACAATTTGCCGGAATTCTTCCCCATTGATCGTTTCTTTTTCGATCAGCAGATCCACCACTCGATCGATCACTTCGCGATGATCGCGGACAATTTGTCGAGAAATTTCATGGCAGTGTTCCACGATTGATCGCACCTGATCATCAATGCGAGTAGCGACCTTCTCAGAATACTCGGAACGAGTCATCAAACCGCCACCGAGGAACACTTCACCCCCTTGACTTTCTAGGGACAAAGGACCCAAATCGCTCATCCCGAAACGAGTCACCATCTGGCGGGCCATATCAGAAACTTGCTGTAAATCGCCACCTGCACCGGTAGTCACCTCATCATAGCCGAAGATTTCTTCCTCGGCTGCCCGACCACCTAAAGCACCGGAAATCCGGGCCATTAACTGAGCTTTCGTGGTTAAACCCTGTTCTTCGTTGGGAGTGAACCAAGTTAAACCCTGGGCCTGTCCCCGGGGAATCAGAGTCACTTTCTGGACGGGATCGTGATCTTTTAAGAGCGTACCCACGATCGCATGACCCACTTCATGGTAAGCGATTAAGCGCTTGCTCTTGCTATCGACTAAAGGAGTGCCTTCCATACCGGCGATAACGCGATCTACCGCGTCATCTATCTCTAGGAGGGTAATGGCATCTTTACGACGACGGGCGGTTAAAATTGCCGCTTCGTTCAGTAAATTGGCTAAATCTGCTCCACTGAACCCCGGAGTGCGACGGGCGATCGCTTCGATGGAAACGTCGTTAGCCAGCTTTTTATTGCGGGCGTGAACGTCTAAAATCTCTAAACGACCTTTAAAATCGGGCGCATCCACGGTTACTTGCCGATCAAAACGGCCCGGACGCATGAGAGCGGAATCGAGAACATCGGGGCGGTTAGTGGCGGCAATGATGATAATTCCCGTATTCCCCTCGAAACCGTCCATTTCTGTCAATAATTGGTTTAGGGTTTGTTCCCGTTCATCGTTACCACCACCGATACCGGCACCCCGTTGACGACCTACTGCGTCAATTTCATCGATAAAGATTAAACAGGGAGCATTTTCCTTGGCTTTTTTGAACAAGTCGCGCACGCGAGAAGCACCGACACCGACAAACATTTCCACAAATTCCGAACCGGAAATGCTGAAGAAAGGTACACCCGCTTCACCGGCGATCGCTTTAGCCAACAGGGTTTTACCCGTACCAGGAGGGCCAACTAACAGGACTCCTTTGGGGATTTTGGCACCGACGGCGGTAAATTTCTCCGGTTGTTTGAGGAAAGTGACGACTTCCTGTAATTCTTCCTTCGCTTCGTCAATTCCCGCCACATCATCAAAGGTGATACCGGTTTTCGCTTCCATCTGGAAACGGGCTTTTGATTTACCAAAACTCATCGCTTGACCCGGACCGCCTGGCATATTATTAGAACGGCGGAACAGGAAAAAGAGAGCGGCAATCAGCAAAAAGGGGAAAAGTAGATTACCGAGGAATCCCCACCAAGCGCCGTCATTCCGCATCGGGTGAGCATCGAAACTAATTTTAGAATCGCGTAAACGGGCGATTAAATCGGGGGAATTGGCTGGTAAATCGACCCGTAGGCGTTGTACTCGGTTTTCTAGTTCCGGATCTAGGGCCTGTACGATCGCAGTTCTGCCCCCTTCGTAGAGATCGACGCTAACAACCCTACCACTGTCTAGGTATTCTAGAAAGCGTCCGTAGGTCATGCGGGTAGTGGCGGTGTTATTGCCGATATTACTGGTGGCGGTGGCAAAAGTGCCTTGCCAGAGGAAAAAACCGACCACGAGGGCGGGCAATGTCCACAGTAAAATCGTTTTCCAAGATAGTTTCATGTTTGTTTAGTGGTTCTAGGATAAAGATTTTTGCTTAACTCATTTAGCTGTTTTTGTCAAGGATTTTACGTTATTTTTTCGAGATTAATCCCCGCAGCCAATTAAATCTTAACTAAATGTAACGTAATTCTCATAATTCTGACAAGAATGGTGACGAGAGATTTTGGCTCTCTTGGGTTTGGTGGGTAAAATGTATTCTAAGATACATTCTTCCTAGCGGGGGGGTGGAACGAACCACAAAGACACAAAGGACACCAAGATTGATCGATCCTATATATATAAGTTAAACTTATCACACAGAACCGAGAAGAGCCAGATTTTTGAGTTCATTTGTTCTAACAAGATACCATGGTTTCTGGGATAAGCTGTACTGAATTTAAACTGCCTAGAAGTATATACTATATCTATTGATACGAAAATCATCTCCAAAATCCTAAAATTGCTTCTTTTTCCCATATTTGATCATTTTGCTAGATGTAACCAATTAAAGATAGAGTTACTATCTCAACAAACTTTTTACCCTGATTTGACCTTTATTCACGAGCCAACATGAGCTAAGTTTGCTGTGGATAGAGATTACTATTGATGAGGAGAGTGTTTAGTGAAGTTAACGCCACTTGTGCCACCGATTAAGTGTCAAGGAATTAAAACTAAATTGGTAAAAGATGTTAAAAATATTGTGTCTGATCTGAGCTTTGGGCGTTGGATAGAACCCTTTGCTGGATCAGGGGTGGTGGCTTTTAATATTAATCCCCAAAAGGCTTTACTTGCGGACACAAATACTCATATTATCCAGTTTTATAATAATCTAAAAAATCAAGTTATTACCAGTAAAACTGTGAAGCTTTTTTTGCAAGAAAATGGTCAAGTTCTTAAGGAGCAGGGAGAAAGTTA
This sequence comes from Microcystis sp. M144S2, assembly GCF_020246065.1. Taxonomy (NCBI): domain Bacteria; kingdom Bacillati; phylum Cyanobacteriota; class Cyanophyceae; order Chroococcales; family Microcystaceae; genus Microcystis; species Microcystis sp. M144S2. The sequence goes on along the minus strand of NZ_JADBTR010000063.1, from coordinate 62,666 downwards.
TTATTATCAAGTACGAGAAAGATTTAATCAAGCTCCTAATTCTCTAGATTTTTTATTTCTCAATCGCTCCTGTTTTAATGGCGTGATGAGATTCAATCGTAAGGGACAGTTTAACGTACCTTACTGTCATAAATCAGAACGATTTTCTCAAGCATATATTACCAAAATAGTCAATCAAGTTATTGCCCTAGAAAATATTCTTATTAAAACTGATTATAATTTTCAAGTTGCTGACTTTCGAGAGACTTTATCTGATTGGCAAAAAACAGACTTGATCTATCTCGATCCTCCTTATTTAGGGAGACACGTCGATTATTTTAACTCTTGGTCTGAAGAGGATGAAGATTGTTTGGTGACTATTTTAAAGGATATTTCTTGTCGGTTTATTTTGTCCACTTGGCACAGTAATCATTTTAGAAGCAATCCTTTAATTAAAAAAAATTGGAGTGCTGATAAGTTTTATATCTATACTAAACAGCATTTTTATCATGTGGGTTCCACAGAAAAATTACGTCATCCGATCACCGAAGCACTCATTACTAACTTTAACATTCCCTTGTTGCCAGAGCGAGGAACTGATTTGCAACAACTGTCATTATCCCCATCGACAGCAGAAAATGAGGGAGCGAGAACAGTCTAGAAGATGCCTAGTTGCAAATTCTCACTCCTTACTATTTATCCTTGGCTTTGGCGCAGATGGTCGTTAATTTGGCGTTTACGCTTTTCTTGGGGGGTAGTGCTAGTAATTTCGCCAAAATCTTCGCTACTCATGGAAAGATGGGACATTATCTTTCTTTTGCGCTCTTTAGCAGTTAATTCCGGTGAAGGAGTTACTGGCGGCGGCGCTGCCACGGGTTCCGCTGCCACCGGAGGAGTTTCCACAATTGGCAGCGGTTTTTGGGGAATATAGTCAGCACCAGTGGTACTTCTGGAGAGATGATCGAGAATGCGCCGTTTGCGATCGTCAGTAGCCATAAAAATCTTTGCCAGTCTAGTGTGAACTTTTGTAACTATCACCCATTGTCAAACATCCCTATCTCCTTGAGAAGTCAAGGGAGATTTTATTTTCAGCGATTGAAGACATATATAGCGTTTTTCAGTCTGCTGAGGTGCAAAAGTTATGGGTTTTAGGCAAAAGGCAAAAGTCAAAAGGGAAGAAAAATATGTGTACCTCACTAGCTTAGGAAACGCTATAATAACCTGCGATCGCATCTATCTGGTCGTGGAACTGGGGGTCTTCTCGCCCAAGGTGATAAGATAAAAAACTAAGTCTTTGAAAATATGACAAAGGATTTATCTATCATGACACCCTCTTTAGCTAACTTTCTCTGGAGCCTTGTTTTAGGTGCGGTTATCGTCCTGATCCCTGCCACTATCGGTTTGATTTTCATCAGTCAATACGACAAGATCAAACGGACTTAATTTAATCTAACTCTAAAATGCCCAGACGGAATCGGTCTGGGCATTTTAGCTAATTTTGGAACTGGCAAGAGCGATCGCACCGACTACCCGATATCCCTCTGTGCGTAAAACCTGCACAGCCTCCTTGATCGTGGTTCCTGTGGTATAAATATCGTCAATTAAGAGAATCGGCACTGATTTCGGTAAATTTTTCCCCAGTTGAAAAGCCGCTTGCATCGTCTTTTTTCTCTCCTCGGCTGCCAGACTAAATAAAGCTGCCGTGTTCTTAATCCGAATTAATCCGCGACTAGCCAGAGGATAACCGGTTAAACGGCAAAAACCCTCGCCAATGACTTCTGCTTGATTAAAACCCCTTTCCCTTAACCTTTCCGGGTGGAGAGGGATAGGAATCACCGTCAAACGTTTATCGGTGAGGGGAGGACGCAGCAGCCAAGTTTCCCCCATGCAACTGCCTAGCAAAGAGCCGAGAGCCGGATGGCGATTATATTTCATTGTAGCGATCGCCTGTTTTAATTTACCTTCGTAGCGTCCCCAGATAAACAGGGGAATAGAACCACGCCAGAGAAAAAGCGGGTTATTCTGACGATAGGCCTGTAATTGTCGCCCACAATCACGGCAAAGCTCTCGATCGCTCTGCCGTTGACAAAGAGGACAGGGAGACTTAAGAAATAAAGCGAGAAAAGGTTCGAGCATGGGAAGCAAAAGTTTTAGCTAGATGCTGATTTCCATCGTCAAAAACGGTCAAATAATGGGGATTACTCCGCTCGATCGAAAGACTGATTCCTTGCGCTCCTTCGGACTCTAGATCTTGTAGATAACCCCCCTGATGCTCTTGTGCTTCCTCAAAAGAAGCAAAGGGACCAAAATAGTAAATACAGTGGGGGGAAAGGGAGGTAATTTTCAGCCACCAAGGCGTGTTATCGTCAGAAATTTTATTTGTCTCCAAGAAAGATAAAATCATGTTCTGGTAGTGATAGGGGACAGGGATTGCAGGAATCAAGGACAGGTTTTGAGGAACTTTGCCCCCATAATTCCGATTTGCTGGCCAAAAAATCGAGCTTTTGGCCAAAGAGAGTCTTTTTATCGTATTAGATTAACAAGGGGATCGCTCGCAAAATCAAAAGAGATTCTAAAAATTCCCTTCGGCCAAGGGGAAGCGGATCGAGATAGGATAGTAAAAAGTTTTTTTTTAGAAAGCTAAGGGGATCAGATAACTATGAGCCAGATCACAGACACAGATAAGAGTCTTGAGGCGATGAAGAAGTTTGCCGAACAGTACGCTAGAGGTACAAATACTTACTTCTGTAGCGATCTCTCGGTGACAGCGGTAGTAATTGAGGGATTAGCGCGTCATAAGGACGAATTAGGCTCTCCTTTATGTCCCTGTCGTCACTACGAAGACAAAGAAGCGGAGGTAAAAAATACTTTCTGGAATTGTCCCTGTGTACCGATGCGGGAACGGAAAGAATGTCACTGTATGCTATTTATTACCCCCGATAACGAGTTTGCTGGGGAAGAACAGGTAATTTCCCTCGACTATATCCAAGAAGTCCGCGAATCGATGAAGGGGCATTAGTATAGGGTAATGACAGCCAGCGCTTTTGGGCAAGGAATCGACGAATTTAATCGCCAGCAATTCTATGCTTGTCATGATACCCTAGAGGCTTTGTGGATGGAGTCCGCAGAGCCTGAAAAAACCTTTTATCAAGGCATTTTGCAGATTGCTGTCGCTTGTTACCATCTAGAAAATAATAACTGGCGCGGAGCGGTAATTCTTTTGGGAGAAGGGGTTAGACGTTTACAACACTATCAACCCGATTACGAGGGGATCAACGTGACGCACTTGGTGGGGGAGAGTTTGGATCTATTAAACTTTTTACAGAATCTCGATCCCCAAGCATTACCGGCAGTGCTAGAAGCGATGAAAAGCAATCAGGAACATCCTCATGCCCACCTCGATCGATCTATCTGTTCTCTGCCGAAAATCCTCAAAAGTCATCCCGTTCTCTAAAAAGCTAGATTAGTTAGTAAGTACAAACGTCTATAGGTGACATTTCTATGAGAGCAAGATCCGCAAAAATCAGGGGATGGCTAGTTGCCCTCGTTTCTACTAGCTTAGTCATGGGATTGGGCAATTCTCCCCTAGTCAAGGCACAGCAGAATATTGTACCAGGTAATGCCATGACAGTGCGATCGGATATTCAGGAGGCAAACTCAAAAACGGGGGTAATTACCGCTCGGGGTAACGTACAGGTGTTCTATCCTGCCCGCAAAATGCAGGCCACTTCCGCCCAAGCTCAGTATTTTAGCCGCGAACGTCGTTTAGTGATGACGGGTAACGTTTACGTTTTGCAGGAAGGCAACAGTATCCGCGCCGAAACGATGACTTATCTTGTCGATGAGGGTAGATTTATCGCTACTCCCCAAACCAGTCAGCAGGTGGAGTCAATTTATTTAGTCAAAGATAACGAAACTTCCCCCCAACCGGCTGCTTCTCCGACACCCGCGCCCATACCTTCCCCTTCCCTCCCCGCTGCCCCAATTATTAACCCGCAGTGATAGTCAGGAGTCAGGAGACAGGAGACAGGAGACAAAAGGCAAAAGGCAAAAGGCAAAAGGCAGTATTCTCCCCACACCCCACACCCCACACCCGTTCGGCTGAGCTCACGGCCGAAGCCCACATCCCACACCCGTTCGGCTGAGCTCACGGCCGAAGCCCACACCCCACACCCCACACCGGATAAAGATGACTTTAGTATTAGAAAATATCCATAAATCCTACGGTAAAAGGCTCGTGGTTAACCGAGTGAGTATTACTGTTGCCCCGGGGGAAATTGTCGGGTTATTAGGACCAAATGGTGCGGGAAAAACCACAACTTTTTATATCGCCACGGGATTAATTAAACCGAATCTGGGGCGCGTTTGGCTCGATCAAAAAGAAATTACCAAATTACCTCTTAATCAAAGGGCGCGTCTGGGTATTGGCTATCTGACGCAGCAGGCCAGTATTTTTCGTTATTTAACTGTATCAGAAAATATTCAGTTAGCCCTAGAACAGTCGGGAGTTCCCTTTTCCCAACGGGCAAATCGTCTCTATGATTTATTAAAAGAATTTCGCCTCGATAAGATTGTTGGCACTAAAGGTGCTTACGTTTCTGGAGGAGAAAGAAGAAGGACAGAATTAGCCCGCGCTTTAGCGGTGGGAGTCAACGGACCGAGATTTTTATTATTAGATGAACCCTTCGCCGGGGTGGATCCGATCGCTGTGTCCGAGATTCAAACGATGATCGCCGGTTTAAGGGATCGTCAGATGGGAATTTTAATTACCGATCACAATGTGCGAGAAACTTTGGCTATCACTAATCGGGCTTATATTATGCGCGAAGGGCAGATTTTAGCGGCGGGAAGTGGCGAAGAACTTTATAATAATCCTCTGGTGCGTCAGTATTATTTGGGTGATAATTTTTTCAGATAATTGTTATTAATAAAAAAATCGCTGCATTATATCATGAAAGTTGGCAATTGGCAAGGAAATTTAAGTAGAATACCCGGATTTAGCATCTTAGACCGCTATATTTTTGTCGAGTTATTATTACCCTTTCTATTTGGTATGGGTTTATTCACTTCTTTGGGAGTGGCGATCGGCACTTTATTTGATTTAGTGCGACGGATTACCGAATCGGGTTTACCTTTTACTTTGGCCCTAAAAATTCTCTTATTAAAAATGCCAGAGTTTATCGTTTTAGCCTTTCCCATGTCGATACTTTTAGCGGCTTTAATGGCCTACAGTCGTTTAGCCAGTGATAGCGAATTAATTGCTTTGAAAAGTATTGGAATTAGTGTTTATCGCCTAATAATTCCGGCCATTGTGCTAAGTTTAATAGTGACGGGATTAACCTACGTTTTTAACGATTATGTGGCTCCAGCTGCCAGTTATGAAGCTAATGCTACCATGACCAAAGCCCTACGACCAAATCGCAAATCTTTTATTGAAGATAATATTATTTATCCTGAATACGGCAAAGTGCGGCCACCGAATGGAGGGGAACCCCAAACGGTATTAAGAAGGTTATTTTATGCCGAAAGATTTAACGGTCAAGAAATGTTAGGTTTAACCATTCTCGATCGCACCCAACCGGAAGTTAATCAAATTATTACCTCAGAATCAGCTTCTTGGAATATTGAAAAAAATATCTGGGATTTTTATAACGGCACAATTTATCTAATTGATCCTAAGGGTTCCTATCGTAATATTGTCCGCTTTCAACATCAACAATTAGCCCTACCGCGTACCCCTTTAGATTTAGCTTTTCGGGCGCGAGATGGTTCGGAAATGACCCTGAGACAAGCGCAGGAATACCTAAAAATACTGCAATTAAGCGGCAATCCCACCAAAATTAGAAAATTACAGGTTCAAATCGAGCAGAAAATATCTTTACCCTTTGTTTGTTTAGTTTTTGGGATGATTGGGGCAGCCTTGGGATTACGTCCCCAAAATTCTAATAAAGCCACCAGTTTCGGTATTTGTATTGTCCTAATTTTCTCCTATTATCTCCTATCTTTTGTCACCAGTTCCTTAGGCATTGGCGGAGTTTTAACCCCCTTGATGGCCGCTTGGTTGCCCAATATTTTAGGATTAACTGCTGGGGGAATTTTGTTAATTCAATCGGCTAAATAATCAAGGGTTAGCGGTGGGAATAAAAATTGATAATCATCAAATTTCTAGGGCCAATTTGTATAAACGACTGCGGGATAAATTAGTAACCTGTGCTAATTGTCTGCTGGCTTGCGATCGACTAACTCCCCGTTCTATAATTTGTTTTAATTCCCGTTTTAATTCCTCCTCGGATAATTGGATATTATCGGACTGATCTTTGCCCATAACTACGATTGTAAATTCCCCTTTAGGAGTTTTTTTCTCCCGATATAAATTAATCGCCTCGGCGATAGTTCCTCGCCAAATTTCTTCGTAAAGCTTGGTTAATTCCCGACCTAAAACTATCTTTCTCGTTGATCCGAAAGTTTCGCGTAAATCCTCCAAAGTCTTAATAAGTTTGTGGGGTGCTTCATAAAAAACCATCGTTCTCGTTTCAGTTTTTAAACCCTCTAAGCGCTCTTGTCTCAGCTTTTCCTTACCCGGAAGAAATCCTTCAAAACAGAATCTTTCCGTGGGTAATCCCGACACCGCTAAAGCGGTAATTACCGCAGTTACTCCGGGGATGGGAACCACTTCGATCTGAGCTTCTATACAAGCTTTAATTAACTCATAACCCGGGTCAGAAATCCCCGGCATTCCCGCATCAGTAACCAAAGCGATATCCTGACCTTGGCTGAGAATATGTAAGAACTGATCGAGACGGGAAAGGCGATTATGTTCGTGGTAACTAATTTGAGGGGTTGGAATATCAAAATGCTGTAATAATTTGCCGGTGTGTCTGGTATCTTCGGCAGCAATTAGAGCAACTTTTTTGAGAGTTGCCAGGGATCGGAAAGTCAGATCGTCTAAATTGCCGATCGGCGTTCCCACCACATATAATTTACCGATATTATTCATAAATTGGCTAAAAATAGGCTATTTAGTTGTATTTTAAGTGATCAGTAAACTAAAAATTCACATCTGCTCACTGATAACTGAGAACCGATCGCTTTTCTCTGTTCAGGGATCACTCAAATAGGGTAAAGTAGGTCAAGGTATGCTCACCCCTGTTATTGAATTAATCTAGTCTAAGGAGAACGTCTTAGTAATGTTAACCCTAAAAATCGCCGTTTATATCGTTGTTTCCTTCTTTGTCTTACTTTTTATCTTTGGCTTCCTTTCCGGCGATCCTACCCGTAACCCCGGACGCAAAGACTTTGAGTAGAAGACAATTAACAAACTGGTTCTAGGGTAGAGGCACAGGGAACAAGTTATTAAACTTTCCCTGTCTCCCTAGAAATAATGATCATGGTAGTATCATTGAGGTTCGCTCGTCCTCTATTTTGATCGCCGACTCGTGCAGTCATGTCTTTTTTTTTCTTAGCTGTTGAACCACCTGCCCTGATTAATACTGTAGCCGAACCGGAAACGGAGGAGCGCCAAGTTGCTGAAAATATTCCCACGTCTGTAGTTCCCCTCCCTGTCACCCCAGCACCTCTAGAGGCAAAAAAGCCTTCAGAAGAGAGCGTTTCTATTCCCCTCACCGTCACTCCACCCCCGGAAACCGTCGAGGTAAAACCCTTGGTTCCCGATCAGGGTATTCCCTTAGAACCTTTACCTAGCAGTGGGGGTGATGCGGCAGCTTTAGGAAAACCCCTTTCTGTCCAGAATTCTCCACCTCCTGCAGCCGTTGGTGTCACCATTCATCCCGAAACCGAGATAGTTTCAGGATTAAATCAAAAAGCTCTTAACCAGAAAAATGGCTCGACTCGGCTATTAGTGCGGAAAAAAGGCGAAAAAACCAGCCAAGAATACTTGATTTCCCTCAATAACAGCCTAGCTCAGACCGATGCAGTTAATCCAGAAGGGGAAAGACCCCTAGAATTAGTGGCCGATGAGCAGGAATTTGACCAAAATCGGCAGATTATCACCGCTAGAGGTAATGTCACCCTGCGTTTTGCCCAAAGTGTACTAACGGCCGATCGCTTACAGATTAATCTTCCCGAAAAGTTAGCGGTAGCGGAGGGCCAGGTGATCCTAACCCGGGGAGATCAAATCCTGCGCGGCGATCGCTTTGAGTATTATTTCGTCCAGGATAGCGGTGTGGTATTTAATGCTAATGGGGAGATTTTTCAACCCAGCACCGCTAGGGATTTAGGACAAACGCTGCCCACGGATGTGGGGGCCGGTAGTTCTTTTGGAACCCTAACCGATCGTTTGGCATTAAATCAACCCTTGCAGAGAATCACCACGGGAGAGGGTTTTCAATTTGTCGTCGGGGGACAGGATCCCAGTCGGCGCGATCGACAGAATATTAGTAGTCCGTCGGGGGGAACGATTAATCGTGTCCGTTTTCAGGCCGAACGCTTGAATTTTGATGGTAAGGTGTGGAATGCCACTAATGTGCGTCTGACGAATGACCCTTTTTCCCCCCCTGAGTTGGAAGTTCGGGCTAATTCCGCCACTTTTCGCAGTACCGGCCCCTTTACCGATGAGTTACGGATGAGTAATTCCCAGTTGGTTTTCGATCAACGGTTAGTGGCACCCACTTTTATTAATAGTCTTACGTTCGATCGCCGTCGTCGTCGTCCTTTTTTAATTGCTCCGGGCTATGATGGGGAGGATCGGGGCGGATTTTTCGTAGAAAGTCCCCTGACTTTAGTGGAGACACCGAAGACTCTTTTTGAGTTGACACCGCAATATTTAATTCAAAAAGTCCTTAATCCCGATGCTTTTCCCTCAGCTAACCCCGGAGGTGGCGAAGTTTCGCCCCTTAGTCCGAAAGCTTTTGGTTTATTGGGCAATTTTGCCACTAATTTCGGTGAGCGCTCGTTTTTGCAAGCGACAGCTTCTTTTTCTAATTTAGATTTGGAACAGATCGAAAATAGTGTTCGTTCTAAAATTCGCTTTCAACAGACGATCGGACAGTTGCAGGATCCCTATCTGCTCAATGTGGAGTACAATTATCGCGAGCGTCTCTTTAACGGTTCTTTAGGTTTTCAGACGGTTAATAGCAGTTTTGGGGCAATTTTGACCTCACCGGTGATTGTCGTCCCGAATACGGATATTAGACTCAGTTATCAAGCTTCTGTTCAGAATGTTAACGCACCCACTGATCGCAGTGATCTCTTAGCTGCCAATGCAACGGATAATGTGACTAATTTAAGCCGTTTTCAGGGTGCTGTCTCCCTCAATCGCAGTTTTTTACTCTGGTCTGCCCTTACTTTACCACCGACCCCCGACCAAGGGTTAAGATTTTCTCCTCTTCCCGTTCAACCCTATATTGCTATTGTCACTGGTGTCACTGGTGTCACCGGTTATTACACCAATGGAGAGACGCAAAATTCCGTCACGGGAACCGTGGGATTATTAGGACAGTTTGGGCGTTTTTCCCGCAATTTTTTCGACTATACCGGGTTTAATATTAGTTTTAGTCAGGGTTTAGTTAACGGACAATCACCCTTTTTCTTTGATCGCTTTGTTGATCAACAAACAATGTCCTATGGTATAACTCAACAGGTATATGGTCCGATCCGCGTGGGTTTCCAGAGTATTTATAGTATCGATCAAGCTAAGGAAATCAGTACAGAATATTTTCTCGAATGGAGTCGTCGCACCTATAGTTTAATTTTGCGCTATAACCCAGTGCTGCAGTTGGGAATACTCAACATCCGCGTGTCGGATTTCAACTGGACAGGCAACCCCGGCTATTTTGAGGGCAGCGATGTCCGTCCGGTGGTGGATGGAGTAACCCGTTAAGACTACATGGGAATGATGAATTATGAATGATGAATTATGAAGTGGGATGTGGGGTTTTAGGGATTTTCAGATCGGGATTACCTCTCATTGAGACTCCCTTGACTAACTTCTATCCTCTCTTCAACGTGACAGAAAAGCTCCTAAAATTTTCATGGTGTTGCTCGTTTCATAATTCAACCCTTCTACTCCCTTAATATTTGTTTGTTCATAAAGTCTAGGAGAGCGTAAAGTGTTCTGACACTCTCCTGTTTTTAGGTTCCAAAGTTTAATCGTCTCGTCTTCACCTGCGCTGGCCAATGTCTTACCGTTGGGACTAAAACAGACTGACCTGACACTTTTAGTATGTTCACACAGGAGTTGATGAAGTTCACCTGTTTCAACATCCCAAATTCGGATTGTTGCGTCATCCCCCCCACTTGCTAGTAACTTCCCATCGGGACTAAAAGCTACTGACCATACCCAAGACTTATGACCTTCAAAACTATTAATTAATCTACCATCTTTGACTTGCCAAACTTTGACCGTTTGATCATCACTTGAACTGGCTAATCGCTGACCGTCAGAGCTAAAGACAACAGACCAAATTCTTCCTTGATGACCTTTAAAAGTCCGCAAAGATTGAGTCATATCATCTTCAATAGACCAGAGTTTTATAGTTCGATCTTCACTACCAGTTGCTATTAATTTTCCATCAAGACTAAAATTTACTGATAATACCCAGGCCTGATGTTCCTCAAAAGTTTTAAGACAAAATCCTCTCGGAACTGACCAAAGCTTAACAGAATTATCTCCACTACCACTTACCAGCATTTGACTATTAGGACTAAAAGCGATCGACCATACGCGCTTTTGATGTTCTGGGGAAAAAGTGTACTTTTCATCTGTCCTAATATCCCAAAGTTTGATGGTGTTATCGTGACTGGTACTAGCAATCAGTTGACCATTCGCACTAACTGCGACTTGATGCAATAAAACCCAATAATCTTTTTCTTGTAAAATTTTAATTACTTTGCCACTTTCCCCTGACCATAATCTAATCGTTTGATCTCCACTTCCACTTATCAATGTTTTTCCATCGGGACTAAAAGCTACTGAACAGATCCAGTCAGTATGACCATTAATCTGTTGAAGACATTTATGGTTTTTGATAGACCATAATCGGATCGATCGATCTATAGAACCACTCAAAATATATTGACTATCGGGACTGAAAGTAATTGATGATAATCGATTGCCATATCCCCTAAAACATTGAAGACATTCTCTGGTTTTTACTGACCATAATCGCAGTGTAAAATCTTCACTCCCACTGGCTATATATTGACCGTCCGGACTAAAAGCAACTGACCAAATCCAGCTTTCGTGTCCTGTTAAAGTATCAATATTTTGATATTTTTCTTCTATAAGAGACCATATTTTAATGGTTTTATCGCCACTTCCACTGGCTAGAAGTTGACCATCGGAACTAAAGGCAACTTGCCAAACCCAATCTTGGTGTCCTGTAAGAGTATGGAGACATTCTCCCGTGTCAACTGACCATATTTTGATGGTTTTATCAGCGCTCCCACTGGCTAAAAGTTGACCATTTGGACTAAAGGTAACACCACCTACTCGTTCTTGATGTCCTTCAAGGGTGTGGAGACATTCTCCTGTTTCAACTGACCATATTTTGATGGTTTTGTCCTCACTTCCTGTGGCTAAAAACTGACTATCAGCACTAAAAGTAACGGCTCTAATAGGAGCATAATGTTTTTGAGAAGGGTGGGGCAAAGAATGACAATTTATAGATATATCTGTTGTAATAGACCAAATTTTAACAATTCCGTCTTGTCCCCCACTTGCTAGTAACTGTCCCTCAGAATTTAAGGCTACTGACCACACCCAACTTCCGTGAGCAGGAAAACTTTTGCTTAATTCTAATTTTCCATCTTGTTTGACTTTCCAGAGGTAAATCATCCCATGACTGTCACCAGTTGCTAAAAGCTCTTCTCTTGGAAAATAGCGATTAAACTGACTGCAAGAAATTGATAAAATACTACCACAAGTTTGAGGAAAAATACAGTCAAAAAACTGTGAGTATGAAAAATCTACTTGGTTGAGTCTAATGTTTGAAAAATCGACTTGTCGAATGGAGATATGGGAAAAATCGTAGCCGATTAAGTGACCATTTTTCAGTATATTAAGTAAGTTAATAATATTGCCAGCAATGCCCCCAATTTGTCCAGAAGGTTCATTTTTTAATGTCTTTAAACAATCAATTAGTTTGCTTTCTAGATTATTTTCTTGAAAATTATGAATTAAGTTATTGATTATTGGGTGTAAAATAACATTAATTTGAATCTTTCTTAGATAATCAGGAACAGTAGTTTTAGTCAAGGAGTTACTTCTTAATAATTGGAATTTTTCAGTTTTGATTTCTTCGGTTGCTATGGTAATAATTTTTTGAGTGAAATATTCAATCAGTAGAGGATGTATGGTAAAGTAGTCATCTTTTTTATCTAACAGAATTTTGCTAGATAATGATCTGATCCCTTCTTGGATACTTTTACCGTCAGGTTCAATGATAATATTATGTTCTAGTTCCGACAAAGAAACTGGATTTCGATTAATCGCTAACTCAAAAATAATCGCTTTTTCTAAATTAGATAGTTGCTGAAAGTAAGAATTTAAAATAGACTCGATTTTTTCTATCAGAAGATTACCTTTTAAAAGAAAATCCGAGAGGTTATTATGATGAACTTCTTGAATATGATGAGCGATAGATTTGATGAATAAAGGATTGCCGTGACAGACTTGTTGAATTAAAAATTGCCATTCATCCTCTGTACCATGAAAGGTGTCAATATCTCTCAAAATTTGCCGTCCAGTTTGATAGTCAAGTCCTTGTAACTCTCGGAAATAAGTTGAAGTTTTATTTCCCACTAACGATTCAAGTTCTTGAGGAATTTTTCGACTGGTTATAATTAAACAGCTATTGTGCTTTGACTGACCAATTGCTTGTAAAATTTCGCTATATTCTCGATAGTTTTCATGCTCAATAATCGCATCAATATTATCTAAAAATAATAAACAACGATATTTGGCTAGTATCTTGATAAATTTTATCAGTTTTATTTTAAATTTATCTTCTGTCTTAAAACTAATATTCTGTGAAATAATATTACTGGTATTTTCAAGAAATTCTAGGGGTAAAGGAGGATTCAAAAAAGACCAATAGATAACACGGGGAAATTCCTCTTGAATTTGCTCAATCAGTTTACAGACAAGAGATGTTTTTCCGATTCCTGCTATTCCGAAAATTCCGATAATTTTACACGGGGGACTATTTTGAAAAAACTTTTGTTTTAATAATTCTAGTTCTTTTTCTCTACCATAAATCTGAGAAATATCAGGAATTAATCCGAAATTATCATAATTTATTTCTGGTTTAATTGATGAGTTTTGAAGATTAGGAGATTTACGCTTATCCCATTCTTCTTCAAATTTTTTCAAATTTTCTTCTGTTGATGAATGCCAAAGATTTAGGGTAAAGTGCAAATTTGCTGCGCCTTTAGCTTGTTTGTATCTATTATCTGTTAGTATTTCCCATTCTTGTAAAACCTTAAGGTCATTTCTCATCTGTTCAACAGTAATGGCAGCCCCTAACTTTTGCTTAGTAATTCCATGACAAAAATCTGTTAATATTTTTAAAGTTGTATTGATAATTAGCTTAGGATGTGATGCACCTTCTGCAAGCCACCTGAAAGATAGGTGATTCGACCAATACTGATGATCTGGTGATTCCTTATTAACATGAGTTAATAGTCTTTCTAAGAAGATCAGAATTCTTTTTTTGACGTTAGCACTGGTATTGAGATTAGGCATAGTCTGAAATTTCACTTTTTAGGATTATAGCCTGATAATCTATTCACCGTCAATTAAGTTAAGTATGAAAAAAGTTAATACTTGTGTAACTAGATTGAAGAAAATTAATCATTAACTATTGATAAATAATCAGATAAAGATTTAATAGTTAGCAAATTTTTGGGAATTAATTGATCTCCAATTTCTATAGAAAGCTTAGTATATTCGGGTCGTGAATCAGATTGAGAAGGGAGGGAAACGTGATACATAGTCAATCGAAAAAATGGGTCAAAATTAACTAAAGCAGAAATAGCTCCCTCAGAATGTTGAGAAGCATATTTTTTATTAATTGTATCATCAGTTAAGGAAAAGTAATCAAAACTGCCCGGATGTCTATGCCATAGTCCAAGAACTTCTATGGGTTCTCGATAAAATCTGGCAATTTTGTTAGACAGGTGTTTGATATAAGCATTATCATACTCAAAATAGCCGGGGCGAAAGATAGGATTTAGACCCGAATCTAAGGTTTCTAAAATATACCATTTATTAGGGTTTCTAATTCCTAAAAAAATGCCACCTGTTTCTGTTTTATAGCTTTCATAGGTTTCAGCTGCAATAGCTAAAAATGATTTCTGAGAAAAAATAGTTTTGATATTCTGGTAACTTAACATTGTTTTTATTCTCTTAGTTATTCATCTTTTTTTCTGTCTAAGATAGATATTTATCAAACATTTATTTTAATAAAATTTCGTAATATAAATATCTTTTTTAGTTACAACTGCGATTAGCTTGTTGAATTAATCTGTGAATATTAGGTAATTCTGCTTGAGTTAAGCCGTAATATTCGATAGATCGATCATAAGAATAATAAGCTTGTTTAACTTCCTGTTTTTCTCGTTCTAAGAAATGTTCAACTTGTTGGGAATAGCGTTCAGCCTCTAAAGCATAATCTTTGGCTTTAACCAACTCCTCATTGGTTTTTTCTAAGCCTTGTACCTGTTTTTGCAAAAATTCTATCATTTTCTGATCGTCATCTTCATGGGGGTCAAGATAACGACGGTTAAGAGTTTTGGCAGCCTCATCTTGCCATAGGCCTCGAATATCTTTACGATAGTCTTGCAGAGTGCGAGATCGCTGCTGCATCTTCCAAACAATATCTTCCATCATTTTTTATCCTCCAAAAATCACTAAAATTGAAAAGGACGGTTGAATTCAATCAGACTTTCTACTCGATATTCTATTTCTCTTGTTACCCCAATTTCTAAACATTGAGCGGAGTTTCCTTGCTTTTCCGCTCCTTTGAAATCATTTCGGGCTTCTTCGGTGAAATTGCGGGCATTATTTACTGCTAAAGACATTAAATCTGCCATTTCCTGCTCATTGCTTGCCTCTAATTGCGCTCTATCAACTTCCCGTCTAGCTGCATTCGCATTTTCTAAACTACGTTCGGCAAAACTCAGGGCATTATGGGCATAATTTAAAGTAATATTCGCCTGATAGACGGCTTTTTGGGCATATCCGACGGCATTTCGACAACAATTCACCCTAGCTTGCGCTCGTGCGACTTCTTCTCTTGCTGCTTTTTCTTCTTCAATGGCTTTATTTAAGCGAGCAATCGCAGCCTGAACCTTTTTTTGGGCTTGACTAACCCTAGCTTGCTGACCAGAACAATTGGGCGCATGATATTGTCCATCCTTGTCAGTATAGCCTGAATTTTGGCAACTGGTAAGGGCGGATTGTGCGCTTTGTAATTCAGATTCTGCACTGCTTAAAATAAATTCTGCTTGCTCTCTTTCGTTTATGGCAAGTTCTAATCGGGCTTCTGCCCGTCTTAACCAGTCAATTGCAATACCTAACTGATATTCCCAATCATTTAGGGTTGATTGCGCCTGATTTTGGGTATTTTGAGCTGCTGCCAAATTTTGTTGAGCTTTTTCTAAAACTTGATAACAATTAGACAACAATTGAGCAACTTCATCATTAGCCTGATCAACTAATTTTTGATCATTTTTAGCCTGATCTTGAATAATTGAAGCATGATACAGAGCTTGACTGACTTTTTCTTCACTTTGCCTTTGATGCCATGACATTTGATCAAGCGTCTCACGGGCGGTTATTTTCCAGTATCTAAGTTCTTCAATTAAGTCATTGAGAAGGGTAATAAGAATACGCGGATCCTGAATGGTCATAATGATTAAGATTTATCGGGGATTTCTTGGAGAAAATTGAGGATTTTCTGAACTTCTAGCCTTGAATCTTCCATTTCTGCCAAGGTTCTTGTCCAAAAACCTGTAAATTCTTCGGCGGCTGATCCTTGAAAAACTTCATCAAGCGATCGCCATGCCGTATCGAGAAATTCCAATTCTTCGCTTAAAATCAAATAATATTGATTGAGTGCAGTTTGATAGGCTAAAAGGGCTGTTTTTCGGGAATTATCCACCGTTTAAATACCTCTCTAATACTTGTAATTTATGGTTTAAAAAATCATTATAGCTGGGAATTTGGCGACTATAATAATTCTTAGTCTTTTCTTGCAAATCAAGCCACATTTCGTCATGTTTTTGTCGTTTTTGGTCTTGCCAATGGGGAGAAAGATCCTCATAGGTGGTTTCCACTTCTCGCCACGCCGATTGAACGCGATCATGGAATTGTTCGAGGGTTTGTTGAAAGTGTTTGAGTTGTAAAAATGAGTCATCCATGGTTAAATTAAGCTTTAAGCTCTTTTGATTAAACTATTAGCAATTTTCTCTATTTGTTGCTTAAATTCGGGTGTAGATTCCGTACTATAAGGTTTAAAAAGAGTAGTGCGATCGCTATCCGTATCCCGATAAAGGGCTTTAATTGGAACATCTCCATCTGCTTGTAAACGTGAGGCTTGGCGATCACTAACAAAGGTGAAAGAATCATCTTCTGACATCTGTAAAGCGACTCTATGGCGAAAATAAGCTAAATTTCGCCGAATATCAAGGACATTAGAGAAAGCTTTGATCCCTGAAAAACTGAGGATGAGATGAATACCTTTACTCGGTCCTTCCTTCAATAATCGCTTAATTTGAGTAGTTAAGTGACTTTCTGGGCTATAAGACTGCTCATTGCTCCGTCTTAAGTCATCTACTCTATCTAATTCCGTCATGATGACGAAAATAGAAGGTTGAGTCATCAAGTCTGTTTCACTGAGTTGGTTTCTTTCGTCAAGTTGAAGAATTAAATTGTTCAAAATTGCCGTAATAATTCGATTTTCTCGGTTAAATGCCGTCGTAAAGCCCAAAGGTTTTAGAATAATCTGACATACTTCTTCCAATGCTAAATGCCATTGTGTACCAGATACACTGCGATCTACCACAACAAAACGAGATTGTTGAAGATTGCCATTAATAGCAAGACTGGTCAAAATAGCCGATAGAATTCCATAACGGGCTGTATTATAGTCTCCACCGATAACTAGAACGTTTTCACTTGGACGACGGCGTAATATCAGCCTTGCCTGTTGCCTTACACTAAATTCTTGTCCTAGCCATGTTAAGATCGGGTATTCTGCACTAAACCAGTCAGAAATGCCTAATCCTCCTTTGTAGAAAGGTAAACGGGCGATTTTTTCCCAATCTTCTGAGGTTAACCATTTACCGTAATCTAAAATATGGCGTAATTGAGGATTATCTGCTAAATTAGGCTGAGAATCTCCATCAAAGACCACTGTTTCCGTGTAATCTTCTGGGGAGAGTTGATCAGCTTTTTGAGATAAAGCGTTAATGATCATATCTCGGCGAGATTTTTCGATAAATGCCACTTTCCCAAAATAATTAGAGTTATCATCGCCGCTACGGTCATTAATAACAATTTTCCCCGGCAAATCACAGGTCATTAATAATTGTTTTCCTCGTTTTCCAAATTCTGTCAGGGCTTGAATTTCTGTTTTTGACATCTGCATTCCCATTCTCAGGTGAATATTACCCAAAATTCCCGTTTGATTCCGCATTCCTTCAGCCCCAAACCTTTGGGAAGCGAGTAACATATGAATACCCGCACTCCGCCCCTGTTGGGCTAAAATCAGTAGTTGACTGGAAGCAGTATCCTCTTTGTCGTTAAAAAATAACTCCTGATATTCATCAATAATTAGAAGAATACGGGGCATTTTGCCCTCTGGTTGTCCTAGTCGGCGATAACCTGCCAATTCTGACACCCCTAATCTTTTAAATAAGGCGTTACGTCGTTCTTTTTCGGCGATTAATTCAGTTAAAACACTACGGGATAATTCAGGGGAGGAATGTAAGGAAACTACTTCGGTATGGGGCAAATTGCGATAGGGGGCTAATTCTACGCCATATTTGCCATCAATGAGATAAAATCTTAATTCTGAGGGACTATAACGAGTTGCCAAGCCTAAAATAAGCCCATGATACAGGGTAGATTTTCCTGATCCAGTCATTGCTCCTAGCATACCATGAGCGCATTGATGACCTTCGCTATCTTTACCAAACCAAATATTTAATTGATCAGAACTTCCTCTTCCACCGATAGGTGTGGTTATCCATTCTTCACTGCTATAATTCCACCAATTTTGCGGATCAATTCCTACTATATCATCCCAATCTAATTTTCGTTCGGGGGGTTTAGCTTGTTTAACTTTATCAAGTAATTGTTTTTGTAAATCCGCGTCGGGAATACTATCCGCTTTAAATTGAAGTTGACAAGATGTTGCTGTCTTTGACTGTTTACTGAGATCAATATAAAAGGCATTTTCAAACCCACTCATATTAATATCTCTAGGGAGATCAATATCTTGATTATAGTGAATAAACACATATCTTCCAGCTTCTGGTCCACTATTACCAATTTTTTGTAATTCTTCAATATCTCTACGGTCATATCTTTTAGGAAAATCTGCGACAAAAATCCCCTCAAATCTTTCATTGACTCGAATATCTGGGGGGAGTAAATGTAAGGCAGGAGACTGAGGATCTAAATAGGTTTCTTTGACGCGACGAATATCTTGGGTGACTTCTAATAAATCTCGATAAACTTCGCCACTATTTTCTCTAATCAAAGCCTCAGGAAGGGAACGACGCATTAAAAATGCACCCCCATTATTAACGGGATCGCAGAAGGTATAACGTATTTGATAAGGAAGTAAAATAGCGGTACGAATCACAAGAGATTGCAGTAATTCTAGTCCCGTATTACGGGTATTATTGCTACAGCGAATAATAATAGTCTTATTCCCACCGATAAAGGGAGCAAATTCGGGAACACAAAAAGTGTTATTACTCGATCTTTGTTCAACTAATTGACCAATACGAATTAATTCTGTATGCTCTAATGAGGATAATAAATTATCGTTAATGTTCCAATTTTCCCAACGATAATCTTGCCAACTTCCTATTATTTCTAATGGTTGCTGTTCTAAATAAGATTGAGTCGATAGATAGCTATCTTGGAGAAATTTTCCAAAATAATTAGGTAATTGTTCGCCGTTTAATTTACCATGATTGAACAAAGAAGCACAAAACCCTAAATAGTCGGTTATGCGTTGACTACTTTGTTCAATTTTTTGGTTTAACCCTTCAATTTGTTGTTGCCAAAACATAAGCATTATTCTCCTTGTTTAGATAATTTTAAAACATTTTTTTGAGTATTTAACTGATACAGTTGAGAAGAATTAGAGTCATCAGAGGAGTTACCTTTAATAAAAACAAATAAAGTAAACAACAAGAAAGCACCTCCTACACTTAGCCCAATGATTAGGTTACGAGCCTTAATTTTTAAAGACTTTATCTCATTTTTATGAGATTCTATATTAGACTGTTCTTGGTTAATTTTACGGTCTGTTTCTTCTAATTTATCGAGACAAGCTTCAATTTCAGCAGGGGCTAATTGTTGAGAAGTTAAAGGGGAAATAGTAGTAACTTTACTTGTATTACTATAATATTTAGCAAAGCGTTTACTTAGGTCTTTTCGATTAGAATCAGCCCGATCATATTGTTGCCAAATTTTCTCTCTATTAGCAATCATACGAGCAATTGAATTTTGAATTGTTTTCATGTTTAAACCTCTGGGTTATTGTTAATTAATCAACGAGTTGAGGAATAGATAAATCACAGTCATGTAACCACATGGTTGTGCGTGAGGGTTGATAGAAAACTTGCCAAATTTTATCACCTCTATTATTGGTGTTAATAACACCTGTCAATGAGACGACTTGATCAACAATTAAATAACTTCCACGAGTCCCCTTCCTTGCGTCATAAACCCTGCCATCTTGTCGAATAAAATGATTGCTACAATATCCACTCCGATGAGGTTTAACAATAGCTACCACATTACGATAGTTATTTTCTTGATGACGACGCCATGTTTGAGCGTTTACTGGTAAGACTAAGCTGGTTAAACTGACAAGACAGGTGATAAAAAATAAATGAGTAATTTTCATATTTTTTGCTAAATTAATGAAAGAAATATTTGAGGTTAATTAAGACTTTTAGAAGCTTAATGACAATACGTCTGATTCCAATTAGCAGTTAAATTACTACCAGAAGGAATACAATCCCGTAGGCGAGTTTTGCCATCAGATTGAATAGCAAACTCTGGTCCCGACTCTGTCTGATCAATACCGAAAATTACAACGGCAATATCTTGACAATTAGATACGATTCTATCGGCATAACTTTTCATTAAAACACCAGAAGCTATAATGTTTGAAACAATCCTATCACTTCTTGTATCAAGAGATGTATAGCTTTCATTATAAGAGCTTAATGCGAAAATGATTTCATTAGTTCTATTAGTGGGATTTCTCCTATTAGTTACAGTCCTTTTTGTAAGTATCACCCTTCTAACTCCTTTAGATTCTATTTCATTGACAATAGAATTAATGGTTGCTTGACAGCGAGATTGAGCTTTAAGTGGTAAGCTAAACCCTAGCTGACTCAGGATAAAAATAGATAAGATGAAGTTAATTTTTTTCATGATTTTCAATTCGCAAGATGGTCAATTGCTGAAAACATTACTTACTGTTAAGCTTGACTAATTCTTGGTGAATACTAAAAACTAGAATCAATGATTCACAGAAAATTCGCAAGACTACATAACAGATAGTTAAATGCTAGGGAGGATTAAAACAGTCCAGTTAACCCCTCTAGCATAATCAGAAAAAAAACAACAAACTGTTTATCAAATATCTGCAATAAGTTGATTTAATTCATTAATCATTTTCTTTGCTTCTGTTCCTTCCCAAGGAACATGAGAATATGCTACAACTCCACCTCCAGTTGAACCAACAGCAATGACGGTCTGAAAAGCACTAATGATATTGGCAACTCCAAGTAGAAGTAATGGGAATCCAAATGATCTAATAGCACTAAAACCAACTAAGAGAAGGATTACGCCAACACATAGAGGCAAGAACTTGAACTCAGTTCTAGTTTTAATACCTGCTATGCTTCTTAATGGATATGTTACTTCATCTTGGCCTATAGGGATAAATAGGAGAACATTGGGTTTTCTGGCGATTAGTCTCTTGTTAGTTAACCAAAAACCTGATTTTAGAAAGAAAAGTATCAAGGAATAGCTAAACTCATACTCCTTCTGAACTGACTCATCTTTTCCTAATGGGGTGTCAAATTGCATCTTAAGCTCCTTTACTTGATGTTTTTTTGAATAATTCTGATGAGTACATAAGTGAAAAGTTACCCTAGATAAAAAAGGTATTTTATATTAAGGCAACGTAAGTTGTTCCCTAACCTTAGTTTGGTTAAAGTGCTAACTCTACCCTATCAGCTACTCAACAAAAGCCAATCATCCACTTATTTCTAAGTTTCGGCTGAACAGGCCGCATCTGGTATGCCAGTATAGCTTGAGAATAATTTGGGAATCTACCCAAACTGGTATCAATTTTAAAATAGCCTCAAACCCTTATAGAGTAAGGAATATGACATCTAAAGCTGAGATTGACTTCGGGACACTTAAGGATATAGCCAATTTTCAGGATAATTTACCTTAAGTTCCCAAAATCTAGTATTTATCGGCAACCTATTGAGCTAGACTTCACACCGCAAACGCTTCCTTGTGTTTATGAAAAATCTGGTCAGCGTTGTGGTACTGATGCTTAATCATCCACTGCTCCAGTTCAATGAGATACCATTGACCGGCAAATGTTCCATATTTTAAGCAAACTTTTTCATTATCGTGTAGAGTGTGCTTAAATCCAAAACGTTCTTTATACAGTGCTTCAATGGTTTCGTCCCCTTTTGGATAAGTCGTGTAGGAAATTTCAGTGTGAGCAATATCATGTTTGTAAGTCAAGATAGCTCGAATCAATTGCTGATAAACAAGATAACTTGTTCCTTTTTTGCCAGTTCCCTTTTCATCATAGAGAGAGAGACTTTCTCCGATGCTTGTTATATTTTTGGGTAACATCAAATGCTTTCCTGTGTGTTTTCCTTCACAAAATGTTGCCAGTTGACAAGGCAAATAGTAGCCATATTCAGGCAGAGAATAGGTATAACGTGCAACACCGATTACCTGAGAGGGATTCTGTTCAGGATAGGCTAGAAAAATAACCGATTGGTGAGTAAATAAATCGTCGATTTCTTTGCGATAATTTTGTGAGTCAGGATAGCGATTCTTGAGAAATAAGAAATAGGATTCAATTTCTGCTGGTGTTTCCGCTTCCTTGACCAGATAACCTTTGACCTTTGGCACATCAAAAGAAAGTAAGGCTCTTTTGCTAAGAATCCAGCAGTTGCCAATGTTATTTAACACAATAAATCCAGCACAAGAAAACAGAATCTTCACATATTGCTCAATATTGGGGGTTTGGGATATATCATAGACAAAGAGAAGACCGTTATCCTGTAACATTCTTCGGACAGTCCTTAAAGTGAATAGGGGATCTTTTTGGGTGTAATTTGTGGTCTTTAGCGTTGCAAATGTTTGTGCCGTTAAGTCCTTTTTCTCGTTTGGTTTTAAATCAAGCCAACAAGAAAGTTGCTCATAGTGACGCTCTCGTATTTGACCGCTAAATAAGTGATTGACATCAGCTCCATCCGACGACAGTAGCCGCACCGATGTAGATGATAATGAGATAAACTGTTTACCATTGGTTTGGTTGATTATTTGAGAAATAGCCATTTTGCTACCCTTAGGAAGAGGACAACGAGCAATGAGGCTCTCTTCATTGGGAGTAAAGCGATAGAAATCCTTAGATTTCTACGGAGAAGCAAGCAAAACGATTATTTTTGGGCGCAAAAAGCAAAAGAAGCTGGAATTAGAAAGAATTAGAAAGCTTGAATGGCTTCCTATACCTATAATTGAGCAAATAGCTGATATGTGCTTAGTCACATTGAGAGAAAGTTTTTCAAAAAATGAGAATTTCGGGGGATAATTGATCAACAATAGAGAAATAAACTTATGTAGATTGAATAGAGAGCAATGAAGTTAAAACTCTCCGTAGCGGGACTTGAGCAAGTCAAAACCCGATGGGCGCAAAAACAAAAAGAAGGCTGGACTAGAAAATACTTATGCACCGAGGCTAGTCAATTTTCCAAACCCGATGGGAATTGGGAGGAAATTTCAAATGACCCAGCCCACACTTATTACTCTTATTACGCCGACAACTGCTCACTGGAGACTTTAGATCATTTTTTGAGGGGTAAAACCATTCAATCGGAAGGTTTTTTCGCCTTTTGTCGAGCTTTGAACATCGACCCTTCAAAAGTCGCAGATCTAGATAATCTTTTGCAAAAACTGACTCAAGATATCGAGCCTATTTGGGTGGGGCGAGAGTCTCTTCAAAGTGATTTACTGGAAAAACTAAGAGGCGATTGTCGCATTGTCGTAATTACGGGAATAACAGGTATTGGAAAAACTGCCCTCGCCTACAAATTAGCCTTAGCTTTGTGTCAAGAAGGGTTTCCTCCTGAACTGCCTATTGATTTTGATGGGTTTAATCAACGGGAGGATCAACAGTCGCAATCAGAAGCACAAAACTTTATCAGCACAGCTATTGATTTACTCAATCGTGGCGATGAACCTGTTACGGCAAAACAAGCAAAAAACCCAGAACAATTATTAACTCAACTGGTTAATCATCTGAGCAATAATCGTCGATTGATTTGGTTTGATTCAATGGAAAATCTTTTACAAGGAGAACAACAAGATGGCAGTAATCGCTTTAAAGACCCCCTCTGGCGAGTCTTTTTTCAAAAGATATTAGAAGCCGAAAATTGTCAGACTCGAATTGTGATAACTTCGCAGGATAAGCCTGAAGATTTTGAAACTTTTAGTCAAGATCAATATTGGCATATTCAGCCATTAATGGGATTAGAGGATCAGGAAAGTTTACAGTTATTTGAACGTTTATTTCAACAAGCAGAAGTCGAATTAATTCTTCATGGACGTAACCTTGCTTACCTTAAAGAGATCGGAAAACTTTATGAGGGACATCCTCTCGCTATCCGCTTAATTTCCGGTGATATTATTGATAGACTGAATGGAAATATCGGCACTTATTATGACGAGAATAAATCCCGATTTCGACGATTAAGAGAAATGATTGATGAAGCTCAAAAAGCCAATCCTGATGATTATTACAAAGTTAACTTAATGACCAAACAATTACGAAAACAACTGCTAGAGGAGGAAGTCGAAAGAACAATAGAGCGACTTGAAAAAACTTTTGAAACTGCTTATTTATTGCTTATCTATTGCTCCACTTATTCATCTTTTGAATTTAAAAATGCGTGGTTTGAAAATCTTCAATTATTTTCAGAATACGAGGAACAAGATTTAGACTTAGCTCTTTTTACCTTGTTTAACCGTTATTTAGTAGAAACTCAAAAACAACTGGGATATGAACCACATATCAAACAGCACAGCTTAATTCGCAATGTTGCTTTCAAGCGTCTAGTATCTACCCAAAGACAAGAAGGGAAACCAAATCATGAATGATTTTCAATCTCCTCAATTAAGAGTCAAAGAACGTCTCACAAGTATCGATTTTACTGTTTTTGGAGAACTCGCTCAAGTCAAACAAAAAGGGGAAATTTTAGGGGCGACAGGAAGTCATTTTGAAAAAGCACATTTTGGCGCATTTATCTGGCATTTAATTGGTTATGAACGCCATATTAAGGATAAAATGGGACAGCAGCTCTCTATTCAAGAACGGGCAAGTCGTTATGTGGAAGCATTTCTCTGTCTATGTCGATTAGGTTGGTACAAAGAAGCTAAATCTTTATTTTCTTTACCCTTAGAAATTCATGATCCAACTTCTTTACCTTTGCACAAACAATTACGCATCTGGGGACGGTATGAAGATGGCATAAAACTGTGTAAAGAATTATTAGGAAATCTTGACAATGAAACCGATTTTATCTGTTTAAGTGAACTCGGTTATATGTATCGAGAATTAGGACAATTTGACCAAGCAAAAAATTATGCGGAGAAACTCTTATCCTTAGCCGAGCAATTAAATAATCCTCTTTGGAAAGCAAGAGGAAAAGGAAATATAGCCACAATTGATGGAATAAAAGGGGAATATTTAAGCGCTGAAATAGGACTGAATGAAGTTTTAAATCTAGCCGAGATTATTCCCGATTGTGACGAAAAATTTGAGATTATTAATGTTGCCCATTCAAATCTGGGTAATTGTTATGTTTATCAGGGAAAAATTGACCAGACTATTCCTTGTTTAGAAAAATACTTAAAATGGGCAGAAAAAATTAAAAATCTTATTTATCAAGCAACGGCTTTACGAAATTTAGGAGAAGCACACCGGCGAATCAATGATTTGAATACAGCTATCGATTATACTCAAAGAAGTCTTGATTTATCTGAGCAAATAACCGATGAAGCAGGAATTATTTTTTCTTTGGGAAATTTAGCCGCAATTTATTGGCAACAAGCAAATTTTCAGGAGTCTGAAAAATACTTTAAACAACAAAAGAAAAGAGCTTTAGCTATTTCAGATGTGGCAGGTGTTGCCCATGCTTGCGCTGGATTAGGAGAAATTTATAGTATCACTCGAAAGGATGATCTAGCCTATCAATATCTTAATCAAGCTTTAGATATTGCCCTCGATATTGGAGAACGATATGTAGAACTAGAGACTTTAATTATTTTGGCCGAATTTGAAGAAAAAACCCATGATCTTAAATCAGCTATTAATCACTGGCAACGAGCTTTACATCTTTCTGAAAAATTAAATATGCTCTCCCATAAAGAGAACTGTGAACAAAATCTAGAAAGGTTGTTAAACCCCAACTAAGTTGAGACTCGTATTATATACATGACTACCATTCCACGGGTACATTAAGAAAAGTTAATGAGTGTATCCATTAATGGATAAGGGGTTTCGGCTCTTGTAGTATATATATTTGATGGCAATTCGGACATTCAATTGTTTCATTTAAAAGAGCGAGCTTTAAGAAAATTGTCTGAGCAGTTTTTTGATAATTGACCCCTGTTACATTCGGTAAATCGAGGAGTTGATCAAAATTTATCCACATAACCCACCTCCTGTTCTGTGTCACCATTATACCATGCTCACACAGAACCTAGAAAAGCCCAATTTTAGGTAAAGTGTCATCAAATTCCTGCGAAGTCTCTTGCCTCATCTCAACAAGCAATCTAAATACGCGGGCAGCTTAAAAGAGTCTTAACTATGGCAGTTATCTTAATGGTGAGGTACGAAGTTGATGCCAGCAAGGGAATCTTTAAGAAATTAGCCAAAATGCCTGAGTATAGATATTGACGGCGCTAGACTGCCAACGTATAGATAAATACTGTTTCTGGAAGCCCATGACTGTCAGCTACGAAAAAATTACCCCACCGACAACAGGCTCGAAAATTACTTTTTCTGACGGAAAACCTCTAGTTCCCGACGATCCCATCATTCCCTTCATTCGCGGTGACGGTACGGGGGGCGATATCTGGCCCGCAACCGCAAAAGTTATCGATGCAGCGATCGCCACAGCCTACGGTGGTCAAAGGAAAATCCATTGGTTTAAAGTCTATGCTGGTGATGAAGCTTGCGAAATCTACGGGACTTATCAATATCTACCCCAAGATACATTGACAGCGATTAAAGAATATGGTATAGCCATCAAAGGTCCCTTGACCACTCCCATCGGTGGCGGCATTCGTTCCCTGAATGTGGCTTTGCGGCAAATTTTTGACCTTTATGCCTGTGTTCGCCCCTGTCGTTACTATGCGGGAACCCCTTCCCCCCATAAAACCCCGGAAAAACTCGATGTCATCGTCTATCGGGAAAATACCGAGGATATATATCTCGGCATCGAATGGAAACAAGGCACGGAAATCGCCGATAAACTGATTAATTATCTCAACACGGAACTAATTCCCGCCACTCCCGAACACGGTAAAAAACAAATTCCCCTCGACGCGGGTATCGGGATCAAACCGATTAGTAAGACGGGTTCCCAAAGATTAGTCCGCCGGGCGATCGAACGAGCGCTGACTTTACCGAAACCGAAAAATCAAGTTACTCTCGTCCACAAGGGTAACATTATGAAATATACGGAAGGGGCGTTCCGGGATTGGGGTTATGAATTAGCTAAGAGTGAATTCCGGGATGTGTGCGTTACCGAGATGGAATCATGGATCCTGAGTAATAAGGAGAAAAACCCTGATCTGACCATCGAAGATAACGCCCGCATGGTAGAACCGGGTTATGATGCCCTTACGGACGAGAAAAAAGCCAAAATCTGCCAAGAAGTGACCAGTGTTCTCGATGCTATCTGGGAAACCCACGGCAATGGGCAATGGAAAGATAAAATTATGGTTAACGATCGCATTGCCGATAGTATCTTCCAACAGATCCAAACCCGTCCCGATGAATACTCGATCCTCGCTACTATGAACCTGAATGGCGATTATCTCTCCGACGCAGCAGCGGCGATCGTCGGTGGTTTAGGGATGGGACCCGGGGCGAATATTGGCGATACTTGCGCTATTTTTGAGGCAACCCACGGCACAGCCCCTAAACACGCCGGTTTAGACCGAATTAACCCCGGTTCGGTGATTCTTTCCGGGGTGATGATGTTGGAATACATGGGATGGCAAGAAGCGGCCGATTTGATTAAAAAAGGCATTGCGGCGGCGATCGCTAATCGACAAGTTACCTACGATTTAGCGCGTCTGATGGAACCCCCCGTTAATCCTCCCCTGAAATGTTCCGAATTTGCCGACGCGATTATCTCCCATTTTGGCGATTAATTTTCTGGTTAGGGTAGCCTGAAAACTGCCCTATTTTTCGGAAAATACCCTAACTACCGAGGTCTTGACAAAATAGGAAAAAACCAGAATTCCCCCCTTGATACCAAATTTCTAAATCTATGACAGACATCCAGGCTTGAATGCTTGCCAGGCGTTGTCAAGTTTGAAGATGATGGCGCATCAGAGCAGACTTGAAAACGCTTTAACAGTAAGGCTCTCGTTGTGTCGCAATTCATTCTTCATATTCTGATCTGACAACGCCGTAAGCAATGCCTGAAAGACATCCCCCACATATCCATTCTTTGTCATCAGATAAACCATCACCCATACTATCTTTATATCACGCCCAAAAGCGTGTTAGCCAGATTAGCCCACACCGCACTTAAACCCACAGCTTCAATCCATGGGCATGGTGCGTTCCCCAAAATCGATCGCTGGAGCAGTGGGAGTCACATTAGGGAACGCACCCTACAAGATTGGCGTACTGCTACGCAGTGCCTTCGGCATCGCACTGCTGCTTTTAGAATCGCAATACGTCATAGCGTTCCTCCCGAAAACAGCCAAAACAGCCATACAACATAATGAATGATCACGATCGCCCAAAAAGTGACTTGATAAGACTTTTTCTGACCTTTATGGCGCAATATTCGCTGGGCAATAAACCCGCCCAACCATCCACCTGCAAGTTCACACAGATGTAGCGTTTGTTCAGAAGTTCGCCAATCCTTTCGTTTAGCACGAGATTTATCATCTGCGTATAGAGCGTAAGTCACTAAGCTCATTACGGGATAAAGAATCAGTGGAATGGGATTGCGTGTCGTCCATGTAAAACGAATAGCTCCAAACAAAGGCAGAAGCGACAACAGAACTAACTCAACTATCGGAAAGCTTGAAATGATGGCATCAGAGGGTTTAGTTCGACTACTTGAAGGTTCTGACTTGTTTCTTGCTCCCAGAATAAATGCGTTGTAAGCTCGAACTTTGCCATCTGAGTCAACTATGCAGTGGTAATAAATCGTGTCGTTTTCTTGTGGACGACGGGTTGCATCTTTAATTTCAGAAATATGCAAAAAAACTTCCTGACTC
Organism: Microcystis sp. M144S2; assembly: GCF_020246065.1. Classification (NCBI taxonomy): domain Bacteria; kingdom Bacillati; phylum Cyanobacteriota; class Cyanophyceae; order Chroococcales; family Microcystaceae; genus Microcystis; species Microcystis sp. M144S2. The sequence continues at coordinate 33,691 of NZ_JADBTR010000063.1, read as the reverse complement.
CCATCAACGGGTTGAATAAAACCAAATCCACGCTCATCTTTCCATTTTGTAAGCTTTCCACTGCGGAGACCGGATTGCATAAAAAATCTCAATAACGAAAACTTTGTGATTCTAACAAATCACCTTCAAGGACAGCCACAACCAAAAAACGAAGCAGCCCAACTACATATTATAGGTCAACTTTCCGTATAACACTCTTGAAAGTAACAATATGTGGAAACTTTCCGTATATCACTCCATTTAGGCGCAATCGCCAGAACTTTTCCCTATATCACGCCCAAAAGCCTGTTAGCCAGATTAGCATATTGCCAAAAACCTTGTTTAACTAAATTTCTGACAATTAGGCTTATTCTAGCGATGATTCCTCTGTCTGACCGCACCCCTTGACAAAAATTTATAATTATTAGACCTTTAGCGATCGCTATCGGGAGATAGTTGTTTTTTGTCACAGCAGTGGGGAGAAGGGAGCGGGTTTTTCAAGTTGGATTGGCAGTTAATCATGCTATTAAAAACCGATTTAGTATAAAGACCCCGTTATGCCGTGTCCCTACAGATAGACTTCAACGGCTCTAGCATTCGGCGCGTCACGGAATAAAAATGCGTCTTGCACCTCGATAGGTATCAATATCAAGCACGATTTCAACAAGACTTTCAACACACCGACCTCGATATTCGGAATCATTCAAAAGCCGATCAGCATTGCTAACGGTGATCACAGGCAATGACTCTGAGGTATTTTCTTCACGCAGGACCTGCTCTAGGGAATCTTTCCCTTCCATACTGCGATTAGCGGTAAGCAAAATCATCTGATTCTCTTGAGCAAGTCGCCAAACCGTCCTGTCATCACTGTTGATCGACAAATCCATCTCTGCAAAGGTGACGAACTGCATCGGGACGATATCAAGCCAGCCCTGAGTTGCGATCGCACCAAAGAAAACCAAGGCATGACCTTTGAGATTGTGATCAATCAAAAAAATCATACTTTCGACTCACGCTTTGCCTTAGCCACTCGAAGCTTTTCCCAAGCAGCCTCGGAGCCTGGCTTAGGTGGTTGCGCAGCAATACGGGCAACTCGCTCACGATTTTGCTCTTCATAATATTGTCGGAGTTCTTCAGCTTCTTTGAGAACTTGCTGGTACTCAGCTTCTACATCCGCACGATGAGCCTCAATATAAGCCAGGGCAGCGTTAATTTGCTCTTCCGTCAGATCAAATAATCCCTGAATGAACTTAGGTGGATATTGAGCAGTCACATAATCCATCACATCGTAGAGGGTGATGCGGGTTCCTGCGATTGTCAGTCCTCGCTCTGTACGAATGATAGCGGTTTGTTTATTTGATGCGAGCGTCATAGCTATAGTCTCAGTCTTTCACCATCTCATTCCATATTACCGCATGAAAAAGTAAGGTGAGCAAACGCCCACCCTGACTACTAATTCGCAAGCTCTTTAATCCTCAACCCAGACTTTCAAAATGTATTTCAGCCTCGTTCCTGCATCTAGCCAGTAGTGAACTCCAATATCTGGCAATTCAGTATCACCAGGCCCCGTACTACAAGATCGGCGATCAAATTTAGACCACAGCTTCAATCAATGGGCATGGTGCGTTCCCCAAAATCGATCGCTGGAGCAGTGGGAGTCACATTAGGGAACGCACCCTACAAGATCGGCGATCGCACTTTCAATCATAACCGATCACGTAAGCTTCCGTTCCGCTCCAACGAAGTGTTATGCTGCGGCACAAACTCTCTAAAATAATTCTAGAGGGTATCAATAAATTTCTTTAGCTTTGTCAGCACTTCTTTATCTAAACATGTAGACCATCGATATTTATCTTCATTATGCTGGTATCGACTAATCTTTTTCTTAAGGTTTTCCAAGAGTTTTAATAATTCATTTAAGTCTTCTAATGTCCGAACACTTCTGATAACTTTAGCAGTCTTATTGTAATAATTTGCTATTACATATGCTTCTTCTTTTGAAGCATGATGATCTCGATGATACTGACGGATATCATCAGGCATTTTCTCAAAATAAGACGCTAAGCTTCCTAAAAAAGCTAAGTCTAATTCATCTAGTTCATTTTGAACTTCATTAATTAAATTTAATGTAATTGGCTCCTGAGCTACTTCCAAACTAGCATTATGATGAGATAGAGTAATATCTGAATGACTTGGATTGTCTATTTCGGATATTCTGCAACCAAGCTTCATACAAGCCTTTTCAATTACTTCCTGAGCATATCCGTTATGCTCCCACGCGCCCGTTACCGCCCCAGCAACCCCCACAATAAAAAAACCTAAAACAGGAATTTGTTCCAACTTTTTGAACTCGGCGATTTGGTAGCATCTACAATCTCCTGTTGATACTAGCCGTGCCCAATGTTCACAATTGAAGCGATACAGCTCATAATGCCATTTTTCGTGAAATTCTTTCACAGAGACGTGCAAAGCCTTATTAATCTGCGCTCTCTCCAAACAACGTGATTGATCAGGTTGAAAGTGATTCCAATCGATAGACCAAACTGCTATTCGCCCAGTGTCCTTTTCACTCCCAGCCTGAACAGGCTCCCACGCTAGAGACTCCAAATCATTGAGTTGTACTGAGTAATGAAAAATACTAGGGTCACTATGATCGCGATGCTGTAGTAACCGCCCGTAATGCGGATGAGAGGTATTACTGTCAATTAGGGTATAAAGATTTTGCATAACTCAATTACAGGAATTTTGACACATTACCTAATAGTAATAGATTTCCCCAATAATGAACAAGACTTACTTCCATTACCCATAACCCAAGCCGCATAACTAGAGATTATACAGAAACTTTCCGTATAACACTCTTGAAAGTAACAATATGCGGAAACTTTCTGTATAACACTCTATTTAGGCGCGATTGCCAGAACTTTTCCCTATATCACGCCCAAAAGCGTGTTAGCCAGATTAGCATATTGCCAAAAACCTTGTTTAACTAAATTCCTGACAATTAGGCTCATTCTAGCAATGATTCTTCGATCTGACCGCGCCCCTTGACAAAAACTGACAATTATTCGACTTTTAGCGATCGCTATCGGGGGATAGTTGTTTTTTGTTACAGCAGTATGGAGCAGTCTAACTGATGGCTATATTTCCAGATTATCGCCCGCAGGAAACCAATCTTCATCGAGAATTTGTTCAAGGGAACCAATGGGAATAGCGGGGAAAGTATCGAGGGGTAATTGAGAGCGATCACTGGCATTTTTTCGGGCCGAAAGATAACATTCATCGAAAATTTCTAAAAGATAGGGTTTCAGACTAGGACTATCTTTAAGTTCATCTAATATATCGAGACGAAAAGTTCTAATCTCTCCCTTCCAGTGACCTTCGTTTCTCTCTCTTTCTGCCGCCCAATATTTGAGCTTAAGTAAATGTTCTAATAATCGGGTTAACAGACTTTTAATTGTGCGCTTTTCACTCCTTCCCATACTTGCTAATTCCTCCAGTAAATTCTCTAAATCTACCCGCTCAAACTGTCTGGCTTGCAGTTGATTAATAGTAGTTCTAATCCAGAGATAAAAGTCTTCTTCGTACATGGTTTTATTATCCATAATTTACCTCTATATATTACTCGTGGTCATTAGTAGGAAACCAATCTTCATCGAGAATTTGTTCAAGGGAACCAATGGGAATAGGGGGGAAAGTATCAAGAGGTAATTGAGTTCTAACTTGAGCCTCTTTTCTAGCAAATTGATAGCATTCCTCAAAGATTTCCAGAATATAGGGTTTCAAACTAGGGCTATCTTTAATTTCTTCGATTATTTGTCTGCGAAAGTTGATAATTTCCCCTTTCCAGTGACCCTCATTTCTAGATTTTTCTCCTGTCCAGTAGGTTAATTTCAGCAAATGTACCAGCAATTGAATCAAAAGATTTTCAATTTTGCGTTTTTCACTCCTTCCCATACTTGCTAACTCCTCCAGTAAATTCTCTAAATCTACCCGCTCAAACTGTCTGGCTTGCAGTTGATTAATAGTAGTTCTAATCCAGAGATAAAAGTCTTGTTCGTACAGAGTTTTATTGTCCATAGATACTTAGTTAAACTGAATAAAACGAGGGTAATCATCAAAATCAACTATACAAACTAGCCACATATTCACCGTAGCCATTATAGGGCAGAGTTTCGATAATTTCCCAAGATAAATCACTTCTACTGCCGATAAATTTCTCCGTTGCTTGCGACCAACGGGGATGGGGTTTACTGGGGTTGACATTAGCCTCAAAATCGTATTCGTGAGCGTCAATTGTGTTCCAGTAGGTGGCGGGTTGTTTGGCGGTAAATTCAATTTTTACTATCGATTTTGCCCCTTTAAAACCGTATTTCCAAGGAATAACCATTCGCAAGGGTGCGCCGTGTTGTTTTGGTAAATCATGTCCGAAAATTCCCACAGCAAAGAAAGCTAATTCGTTGGCCATTTCTTCAATTCTTAAACCTTCTGCATAGGGCCAGGGTAAGGCTCCTAAATGTAATCCTGGCCCCTGGGTAATTTCCGGTTCATAAAAGGAGGTAAAACGGACGAATTTTGCTTCCGGTTTTGGTTCCACTGCCGCAATTAAAGCACTCATGGGAAAACCTAGCCAAGGTAACACCATTGACCAAGCTTCCACACAACGAAAACGATAGATTCTTTCTTCGAGAGGAAAGGTTTTTTTAATAGTGTCTATATCATAAGTCTGGGGATTTTTTACCAATCCTCCCACTTCTACCATCCAGGGATTCGTCGGTAGTTTCTGCGCTTTTAACCAGATATTTTTCCCCCCTCCGAACTCATAAAAATTGTTATATCTCCCCGCTACAGTTTCGGCAGCTATGGGGCGATTTACCGTTAAAAACTGCGGATTTTTGCTGAACCCTTCAATTTTAGGTAATTGCAAACTTTTTTCTAAAGCTTCCGAGGAGGAGGATTTACCACAAGCAGTTAATAATAGGGAACTCCCCGCAATTCCTGTCCCGATTAACCCCTGTAAAAAGCGACGACGGTTAAAATAAACACTTTCGGAAGTAACTTCATTTTCGGAAATTTGCCAGGATTTAGCTAAACGAATTAAGACCATAATTATCCCCAATTTTATTGACAAAAAAGCAGAGTTATGATATGGGATACCACAACTCTGATTGTACAATAGTTTGTCAGTTTTTTTAAGAAATTTCGGCGAGCATCGGGGCAGTCACCAGAGGTTCCCGTCGTCCTTTTAAGACCATGGGAACTCCTCGCGAGGGAGCAAGGGTGACACCGCGGCGACTGGGTTTTTCGGGGGTATTATTAACTAGAGTTAACTGATAATTGGCCAAAATTGTGGCGATAGCGATTTTCATCTCGTAGATAGCTAAAACTTCCCCGATACAACGACGCGCCCCACCACCAAAAGGCATATATTCGTAGGGGGTGAATTGTTTTTCTAAAAAGCGTTCTGGTTTAAAAGTATGGGAATCGGGGAAAGTTTGCTCACGGTGGTGAGCTAGATAAATACAACCCATAAGAATTGTCCCTTTTTCTAAAGGATAACCATCTAGTTCTACCGGTTCTTCCACTACTCGCGGAAAAGTTAACATTCCCACGGGATGAATGCGTAAAGTTTCCGAACAAACCGCCGAAAGATAGGGTAATCTAGTTATATCAATGGGGTTAGGATTATCTCCTAAAGTGGCTATTTCTTGGAGAATTTTTTCTTTAATTTCTGGATAGCGATGAGTCCAGTAGAGCGCCCAAGACATAGCAGTGGCTGTGGTTTCATGACCTGCGAATAATAAGGTCATTAATTCATCGCGCAATTCCTTATCGCTCATCGGGTTGCCTTCTTCATCCCGGGCCGACATCAGTAGTGATAAAATATCGCTACGATTGGGGTTAGGATTAGCTTTTCTTTCGGCAATTTCTGTGTAGACAATATCATCAATTTTTGCTTGGTAACGCTGGTATTTTCCCCAGGGACTCCAAGCACCCAAATCAGCCTGCAAAATTGGGAAAAATAACAAAGAAACCATCACCGGAGAGTTAAAAATATCGAGCATTTCAGCCAGAATTTTTTTCAAGGTTTGATAACGTTCCCCTTGACTAATTCCAAAAACTGCCTCCATAATTACTTGTAAAGCGATTGCTGTGGTCGCTGAACGGGCCTTAAAAGGTTGATTTTGTGGCAATTCTGCCATTACTCTTAGGGTAATATCCCGGATTAAATCGCCGTAGAAACGCATTCTTTCCCCGTGAAAAGGTGGCAATAAAAGCTGACGACGTTTTTTGTGGATATCTCCGTCTAACATGACGACGGAATAATCACCAATAATCGGGGCAATAATCCGATTGGCTTCCCCCGGTGCCGAAAATTTTTTACGGTCATTAGTTAAAACCTGTTGTAGGGCTGAAGGACTACTGACAAAGATAAAATTATCTACAGTTAAACCCACTTTTGTGCTAAAAATATCGCCATGCTTGCGGGCGGAATTTTCCATAAAAGCTACGGGATTAATGATCCATTGTGCCATTTGCACGAAGGTGGGGACTTTGACTTCGGGGAGGATTTTCATAGATTGATTGCTATATCCAATGCTAATTATTTCTAATTGTGACATTTTTTACCCAGAGACGGCAAGGTGTAATAAGCTGCCCGCGCATTTAAATTGCTTATTGAGATGAGGCAAGAGGCAACAGGCAAGAGGCAAGAGGCAACAGTAAAGGGATTAGGGGAGATTCAGCTAATCTAAGGATAGGCGGTTAAGATGCGTCCTAGCTTATCAAGTAAACAGCAAAAATTACCGGGCTGTTGCTTGTCTTATCTTCCAGGAGAGAGAGGGATTTTCTGGGAATTTTCAGGATTGGCTTTCTGGTCTAAACAATGATAATCGGGGTAGAATAGCCCCAGTTCTATTTAATTCGCTTCTATGGTTCAATCTCTTTTTTTTCATTCCTTATAGGGACTTTTTATGATTATTTCCAAGTTTTTGCCCTTAGGAAAAACTGTGATTATCAGGCATTTACTGTTATTAACTACATTTAGCCTTGTTTTTTTCCTGACTACTCCCCCTGCTTTTGCCCTCGAATCCAGTGCCTCCACCGGTTTTAATCCTCAAACTATTCTTTTTAATGCCTTAACTTGGGTGGATAGTTTGGGAGCCGTGGGAGCGATCGCGTTTATAATTATCTATATTCTAGCTACTGTGGCCTTTTTTCCAGGTTCAATCCTGACTTTAGGGGCTGGTGTGGTTTTTGGCGTGGTTTTAGGCTCTTTTTACGTCTTTATCGGGGCGAATATCGGCGCTACTGCCGCTTTTCTGGTGGGACGTTATCTGGCTAGGGGTTGGGTGGCGGAAAAAATTCAAGGTAATAATAAATTTCAAGCTATCGATGAAGCTGTGGGGAAAGAAGGCCTAAAAATAGTGCTTTTAACCCGTTTATCTCCCATATTTCCCTTTACTCTGCTCAATTATGCCTATGGTGTCACCGGGGTTTCTCTGAAAGATTATCTACTAGGTTGCGCGGGCATGATTCCGGGGACGATAATGTATGTCTATATTGGCTCTTTAGCGGGCAGTCTTGCCACTATCGGGACCTCGGCACCAGCCACTAACCCAGTTTTATCATGGACTATTCGTCTTATCGGTTTTATCGCTACTGTTGCCGTCACCCTCTACGTCACAAAAATTGCCCGTCAGGCCCTGGCATCAGTTATCAGTGAGTAAACCCCTCAATCGCCATCCCCACCCCACTCTGCCCTTGAGTGGGGACTGACGCGGATTTGTTGACAGGGACTAAAAGAGAGCCGGTGCTGAGAAGTAAGTCCATGGTTGCCAATCGCTTCTAGGTGTTGAGCAGTGCCATAACCCTTGTGACGAGGGAGTCCATAATCGGGATAGCGTCCGTGCCAACGAGCAATTAAGTCATCGCGCCAGACTTTGGCCACGATACTAGCCGCCGCAATTACTGGCGATTGTTGGTCTCCCTGAATTACCGCCTTTTGGGGGATTGACAAATCTTTAATAATGTGCTTGCCATCGATCAAACAGAGACTGGGGGAAAGAGGTAATTTCCCGATAGCTCTGCTCATTGCCAGTAGGGAGGCATGAAGAATATTCAAGCGATCGATCTCTTTCACCGTAGCATAACCGATGCGACAAACAAAATCCCGTTGTATTTGCTGGCTCAATTTTTGCCGTTTTTGGGGGCTAAGTTGCTTACTATCCTTCACCCCCAACTCCCACAGCTGCGGAAAACCAGAGGGGACAGTGACCACTACGGCCGCCACCACGGGGCCAAATAAAGCCCCGCGCCCCACTTCATCGACACCAGCAATTAAGGGTTCTGCGCTCATGACTCATCGGCAGTGGCGGAGGAACGACGGCGACGACGACGCAGCACCGTGGTTTCGGCCTCTACTTGTGGCTCCTCCTTCACCTCGGCGCTCACCGGAGTTTCTAAAGGAATGACTTCGCCGAGAAAAACTGGAGTTTCGGGCGCAATCGGTTCGGGCGTAAAAGTCACTGGCGCACTAGCTTCTTGGTTGATTTCCTGACTAACTTCGCTAGTGGTGGGACGACGACGACGGCGCACTAAGGGACGATTTTCGGCTTCCTCGCCAGCTTCCGTCGCCTCTACTGGGGCGGTGGCGGCTGTGTCCTCGGCTTCTAGGGTAGGAGTCAAGGATATTTCAGGAGTGGCAGCAGGCGTTTCTGGGTTTTCCGCTTCTCTTTCCCCTGGCAGTTTCACGGAAACAATCACCGATTTCGGGTCTTTAAACTCCTTATCCACCAAAATCAGGGGAGAAATGCCCATTAAAGAATAAACTTCCTGTTCTACCGGGGTCATTTCCACGGAAACCCTTTCCCGTTCGGCGACGGGGATATTTTTGGCGGTGCTGGCATCTTCTCCTCGTTTCGAGAGACGGGCGGGGCGTTCTCGTTTTTCCTCAAGGCGTTGGGGTTCTGATTCTGGCTCGATTTCGTTGTTAACACCGTTAGTAGAGGCTTTTTCGCTCCGTTCCTCTTTGAGTAACAGTTCCGAGGGACGACGACGACGGCGACGACGAGAATTATTAACCTGTTCTTGATAGTTGGGATGGAAGGAAAGATCTATCTCTTGGGCGTTTTCTTCGGCCTCAAATTCGGAGAAAACTTCTAGATAGGGTTCGGCAGCGGCAACGCTAGGAGCGCTCTTATCTGGTAGAACTTTTGTATTAATCGGGGCAACGACAAGGGTTTCTTTTTCCGCGCGGCTAAGGGTGGGGGTTTCTAGGGCGATGGCGTTGCCTTCTCCGGGTAGATGGGCTAAATGGCCTAGTCCGCCGCAATGGTCACAGGTTTTGCCGAATAATTCATAAATGTTTTTCCCCTGACGCTTACGAGTTAATTCCACTAACCCCAATTCCGATAATTGGGCAATCTGGGGCCGGGCTTTATCGCTTTTCAGGGACTTATTAAACAATTCCAACAGTTTCAACTGGTCGCGACGGGAATCCATATCGATGAAGTCCACCACCACCACACCGCCGATATTTCTCAAGCGCAGTTGTCGAGCGATTTCTGTGGCGGCCTCGCTATTAGTCCAGAGTACGGTTTCCCGGGCCGTGGCCGAACGGGTAAAGGAACCAGAGTTAACATCAATTACCGTTAAAGCTTCCGTCGGTTCGATGATAATGTAGCCGCCGGAGGGTAAATCAACCCGGGGTTTCAGGGCCTCGCGAATGGCGGCGTTAACCCGGAAATAGTCGAGAATTGGCTGGGTTTCCCGATGGGAGTCGATATAAACCCCTTCGAGAGCTTTGCCGCCGCCCCAGTTCGTCAATTGCTGTTTAACTCGTTTTACCGCCATCGGGTTATCCACAACAATGCGATTGACATCGGCACTGTACATATCCCGCAAAACCCTTTGAATAAAGTCATCATCGCGGTTCAGCAAGGCCGGGGCCCGGGTGCTGACGGCCATCTGTTGGATGCTCTCCCACTGTTTTTGCAGAAATTCCAAATCCTCGATAATCGCCTCTTCCGCTTTGCCTTCGGCCTCGGTGCGTACCAGCAACCCCATCCCCGCTGGTTTGACCAAAATCGCTAAGGCTCGTAAACGGGAGCGCTCGTCTTCACTGCGGATGCGACGGGAAAGATTCACCCCACGACCATTGGGCATCAATACCAGATAACGACCGGGGAGAGTGACATTTCCCGTTAGTCGCGGTCCTTTATTGCCGGTGGGTTCTTTCATTACCTGTACCAGCACTTTTTGCTGGGGGGCCAGTAATTCCGTGATAGCACCGGCGGTTTTTTTCAGTCTTAAGGGGCCTAGGTCGGTGACATGGATAAAGCCATTGCGTTCCGCATCGCCAATATTGACGAAGGCTGCATCTATCCCAGGAATGACGTTTTCTACTAATCCTAGATAGATGTCGGCCACCTGCTGATTACCTGTGGCTACAACTAATTCCTGAATTTGATCTTCCCAAAAAACAGCCGCTATATGGTGTTGTTCGGCTATGATTATTTGTTTTGGCATTCAATTTCCTCAATCTTTCGGTTTCAAAAGCGACGGACCATGGGCTATTTGTCTATGCTTTGAGGCTACTTCCGGAAATCTGGTCTTGTTAAGAAAGTTCTAAGAAGATGAGTCCGCATCGTTAAAGCCTCATCTTGATATTCATCTGCCCCCCAGACGTGGGAACTGAGTCTTGGTTTCAGTTGTTAAGTCTGTTTGGCAAGTGCCGGCTTGACCCACAATTGGACAAGCACAGCCAGGAGACGAGATTTTCAATTAATCCCTGAGTCTTGCTCGATAACAGCATTTTTTATCCGTTTCCGCCGGTTCTGTCTATCAGAATCTAGGAAAAAAGGAGTTTTTGAGTTACTCCCCTCGGCAACAGGTTTCTGTGGAAGGGAAAATAGCGCACTTTTCGATTTTCCAAAAACCACGATTCTTTTAAGAAATGCTTTAATCGAGTCTTATAGACGACTATAACTCACTCGGTCACTCTCTGACAAGACGATAATCGGGGAAAAATGATCGATTAACAGTTGACTGGAGATACTGACCATAAAGCACTAAGGGACTTGCGTGGGAATAATATCCCAGCCAGAAAATCGCTCTGTAGAAGAATCAGACCGGCCAGATGGCATATTATCAAAGCGCAAGTCCCTTAGCTGCGGAGGCGCTCGAAGGCTCTCCCCCTACTTAGAGTGATCAGCAAACCTGAACGCTCGGAGGGCGCAAGCATTGCGCCCCTACAGTAACGGATTTTGTCCACAATGTAGGGGCGAACTGCGTTCGCCCAAAAGGTAGATTATCAAAGCGCAAGTCCCTAAATAATTACTCATAATCTAGTATGACCTGTACCCATTTGGGCGGACGAGGAATCGGATTACCGAGGCGATCAAGAACTAATAACGCCACTAAATGCACGGCAAATAAGTATAATAAACTATTGACAAATATACCCACAACTGCTAACGATTGCACTTGCAGCAGCGTCGGTTTAGCGAGAATCCCTAACTGGGTGAAAATCCAATCAATAAAATTAGTCGCTTGGGTAATCACATATAACCAGAGATTTTCGCCTAAAAGAATTGAAAACAGCCAAAAACGAAAGAATAAACCAAAAGCCCCCAACAGTCCCCCAGTCAAGATAGAAAATTCCCAGCGCGCACCCCGGCGCCAGCATAGCCCCAATTGTAACCCCATCAGGCCGTGGGGAATCAAAAAGACGATACTGCGAGTCGGTCCCATTAACACCGACAAAAGTAAACTAGAAACTAATGCTGTCATCCAAGCACAACGAGCGCCCCAACGTAAATAGGCTAAAGCGATAGGAATCGGGAAGAAAACCCTTAATAACGGTCCGAGGGGAAAATAATAATCAATTAACCAGATTAAACTGGTAGCACTGGCCAAAAAAGCCGTCTCCACCGTGATCAGGGTAGCGATAGACTTGAGAGGAGATGGTTGCATAGGTTTGGCAGTGGGTTTATCTAAGGGTTTCTCCTCTTCCCCCAGATCTACCCAATTGGTTTCATCTATTGTCTCTTCTGAGGATTGATCAGGAGAATTAGCGTGAGAATCATTCATTCTATCAGTTATCCGGTGGTCGGTACGGGTTGGCCGGCTATCCTTAGCTTAGACTTGCGACTCCCAGTCAGGCAAGAGGCAGAAAATAAGTAGTTAGGTGTTAAAAATTGTCAAACCCCCCTTATTAAGCTATCGATTAGTCAGATTTTTCTTAACAAAAAGATAAGAAAATAAAAAAAAGGGAAACGATTGATAGGCATAGTTTTGAAAGAAGGAATCATACCAAATCCAGTTGTTAAAGACTGATTATTTATTCTTCCTGTTGCCTCTTGCCCCTTGCCTTTTGCCTGTCTTGATATGTAGCCTATACTCAACGGATTTAGTATCAAGGTCGAGGTGAGCAAAAAAATGGAGAAATGGGCAGCCCAAGAATTACAGTATGCAGATCTAGGGGACACGAGAAGAAAGAAAGGATTAATCAGTATCGTGGAAAACTTCGCCAGCCAACCTAGTATAAGTGTGCCACAAGCCTCGGGAAATCTAGCCGCCGCCAGTGCCACATCCGACTTTTGGAATTCACCCTATTTTCACCCCTCAGATCTAATTGCCGCCCAAGCTAAAAGTACAGTAGAAAGAATCAAAGAACATCCAATAGTTTTGGCAGTTCAAGACACAACCAGTTTAGACTTAATAATTGCTTCTCTTGGGTTTTTTTAGGTAGAAAAGGCGACCCCTCGGCTTCTCTCAGGCTTCGGCCGTGAGATCAGCGTTGAAACTATTTGCTTGGAACCGCGAAGGTTAGATGATATCAGCCAGACTTGCAAACTATCTGATCAAATTAGTTCGGCCATAGAACTCCCTTGAGCCATCAGGCACACTTTTTTCTTTTTGTCAAATTTTATGTTAAGAAAGATGTAACTAATGGATAGCTTAATAAGGGGGAATCTGACAATTTTTAAAACCTACCTACTTAGCTATCTAGGGACTATTTCTGATAAGATTTAATTTTATACTCCCATCTCCCATGTCGTTAATTCAATGGTATCCCGGTCATATTGCCAAAGCGGAAAGAAAACTCAAGGAACATCTTAAACTCGTGGATGTGGTCCTAGAAGTGCGCGATGCTCGCATTCCTTTAGCCTCCCATCATCCCCAGGTGGACGATTGGATTGGCAATAAACCGCGCTTGTTAATCTTAAATCGTCTCGATATGATTCCCGAATCTGCCCAGCAACAATGGGTAACATGGTTTAAAAGTCAAGGAGAAACCGTCTATTTTACTAACGCTAAACAGGGAGAAAGAGTTAAAGCAATTATCAAAGCGGCGGAAAAAATTGGCGATGAAATTAACCAAAAACGCCAACTAAGAGGAATGTTACCCCGTCCAGTGCGCGCCGTGGTGATTGGGTTTCCCAATGTGGGTAAATCTGCCCTGATTAACCGTTTATTAGGGCGAAAAGTCGTTGCCAGCGCCCGCAGGGCCGGAGTAACGCGACAATTACAATGGGTACGAATTTCCGACACCTTGGAATTATTAGACGCGCCAGGGGTGATCCCTTCCCGTTTAGATAATCAAAGGGATGCGGTGAAATTAGCTATCTGTGAGGATATTGGGGATGCTGGTTATGATAACCAAAGGATAGCGGCGGCTTTTGTCGATTTATTAATAGAATTACACTATGAAGGTCTTTTACAATCTCGTTATGGGTTGAATACTCTAGACATGACCGGGGAAGATTTTATCGAAAAATTGGCCAATCTCAAATATCAAGAAGATAAAGAAAGGGCAGCCATGCAGTTACTCAATGATTTTCGTAAGGGAATAATCGGGGCTATCCCGTTAGAATTGCCCCCTTCCTCTTGAAATAGCCTGTTTTTAACTCAATAGTTAGGGTCTGCTGAAAAAGTTTTTCCTAGGGGCAGGGTGTAGGGTGTAGGGTGTGGGGTGTGGGGTTTTACCGATTTTGAGGGGGTCAATTACCTAATTTTCAGGGAAAAAGTAGCTGAATTTCCCCCTGATCACTCCCATATCTGGTACTTTTGGATTTCAAAAAAGGCTAAAAGTCTTATCCAGCAAGGTTTTTAGATTTATTCAGCAGACCCTAGTTAATTCCCGAATTTGTCAAAATTACCGCCTGTTAGTCCACTGAGTTGCCGATAAGATTAAAGAAATCGGTAAAGTTGCGGGGATCGATCGAACCCTGAAGGAAGATAGGGAATAAACGACAGAGATAAAAAAGACTATGGGCAAACCGACTGGCTTTATCGAATTCCTGCGTGAACTTCCTTCCGAACTTACCCCCCTCGATCGCCTTCATAATTGGGATGAGTTTCATCTTCCCATGCCAGAAGATAAACTCCGCAATCAGGCCGCCCGTTGTATGGATTGTGGTACACCATTTTGTCACACGGGAACCCTAATTAGTGGCATGGCCAGTGGTTGCCCGATTAATAACCTGATTCCCGAATGGAATGATTTAATCTATCGAGGATTGTGGCGAGAAGCCCTCGATCGCCTCCATAAAACCAATAATTTCCCCGAATTTACCGGTAGAGTCTGCCCCGCTCCCTGTGAGGGTTCCTGCGTTCTCGGCATTCATAATCCCCCCGTTACGATCAAAAATATTGAATGTTCGATTATCGACAAAGGTTGGGAATCCGGTTGGATTACTGCTAATCCCCCCGCAATCCGTACCGGCAAAAAAGTGGCCGTGATCGGTTCTGGACCTGCTGGATTAGCAGCCGCCGACCAGTTAAATAAAGCCGGTCACTGGGTGACAGTTTACGAACGGGCCGACCGACCCGGAGGCCTGTTGATGTACGGCATCCCCAACATGAAGTTAGATAAAGAAGAAGTGGTTCTGCGTCGTCTTCAGATGCTCGAACAGGAAGGGGTAAAAATGGTCTGTAACACGGAAGTGGGCAAGGATATCAGCAGCCAAGACCTATTAAACGAATATGATGCCGTAGTTATCTGTACCGGAGCTACCAAACCCCGGGATTTGAACATCGAAGGTCGCCAATTAAAGGGCATTCACTTCGCCATGGAATTTCTCACTGCTAATACAAAAGCACTACTAGACGGACAGACCGGGGAGGATTTTATCTCGGCTGCGGGTAAAGACGTAGTAATTATCGGCGGTGGCGACACGGGAACCGACTGTGTGGGGACTTCCCTGCGTCATAACTGCCGTAGCGTCACCCAATTAGAGATTATGCCGCAACCGCCCCGGGAACGGGCCGCCGATAATCCCTGGCCCGAATGGCCAAAAATCTACCGTCTGGACTATGGACAAGAGGAAGCAGCCGCGCGTTTTGGCGATGACCCCCGGGTTTATACCACCACAGCGACTAAATTCGAGGGGGATAGCGAGGGTAACGTCACAGGGATTCACACGGTACAGGTGGAATGGCAACGCAACGAAAAAGGGCAGTTTATCCCCCAACCGGTGGCAGGAACCGAAAAATTCATCCCGACGCAATTGGTTCTATTGGCCATGGGATTTTTGGGACCAGAACAGCCTTTACTCGATGATTTGGGACTAGAAAAGGATGGCCGCAGCAATATCAAGGCCGAACATGGTCAATTTGCCACTAGCTTACCGAAAGTCTTTGCAGCGGGAGATTGTCGTCGTGGTCAAAGTTTGGTGGTTTGGGCGATTAATGAAGGTCGCGGGGCCGCCAGGGAATGCGATCGCTTTTTGATGGGGGCGACGGATTTACCTTAAACCAGTAGTTAGGGACTTGCGTGGGAATAATATCCCAGCCAGAAAATCGCTCTCTAGAAGAATAAGACCAGCCCTAAATGGTACATTATCAAAGCGCAAGTCCCTTAATATTGAAGATTATCAAGGCGCAAGACGCATTTTCATTCCGTGACGCGCCGAATGCTAGAGCCGTTGAAGTCTATCTATAGGGACACGGCATAACGGGGTCTTTATACTGAATCGGTTTTTAATAGCATGATTAACTCCCAATCCAACTTGAAAAACCCGATCCCTTCTCCCCACTGCTGTAACAAAAAACAACTATCTCCCGATAGCGATCGCTAAAGGTCTAATAATTGTAAGTTTTTGTCAAGGGGTGCGGTCAGACATAGGAATCATCGCTAGAATGAGCCTAATTGTCAGAGATTTAGTTAAACAAGGTTTTTGGCAATATCTAGTGTCTAACATCTTCATGCACCCGACCCTGCGAAATAGAACTGGTCATCGGCTTGGCCCCCTACAGGCGGGTGATGATGAGCGTTCGACTGCTTAGACTTCTATTTCACTAGCGCGATCAGCAATACAAAATTGCTTAAAACAAATAACACTTGGTATGGATTGAAGTTTGAGGAGCATCTCAATGAGTGGATCAATTAATGTTGATGATCGCAAGGAAATCCAGAAAGACCTTTTATGGGGCTTATACCAGGAATACCGAAATCATGCCAGACACGCTGAGACATTACGATCAAATATAAACAACTACGTAATGCTGATCTCATCAGCACTAATTACACTGGTTACGTTTAACGACAAAATTGATCGATCAGATCTACCTTTGTCACTCATTATTGCCCTTTTAGGCTTTCTTGGAGCATTGTTTTCAGTATCCTATACCGAACGATACAATCGTCATAGGTTGCGTTCATCAAAAATTAGGGATCAGTTAGATAAGATGTTTTTCCCAACTGACGATGGAATTGGCATCAAAATACTGAGAGATGAGGCTGATAAATTGAATAATCAAGTCATGGGATTTGATCTGGTGAGAAAATTCGCTGGCACTCATTTTTTCTGGGTTATATTACCCCTTGTAGTGTTTCTTATTGGTCTATTCTTAGCTTACCTAGCTTTGTCTGCATAACATCTTCTTGTCTGAAGCGCAGTCGAACAAGTTAGTGCAGCGGACTGACCCAAAGACTTATCGAGTAGCAAAGCCCTTTAGTGCGATCGCCGATCTTGTAGAATGCGTTCCCTAATGCAACTTCTACTGCTCCAGCGATCGATTTTGGGGAACGCACCATGTCCATTGATTAAAGCTGTGGGTTTAAGTGCGATGCCGCTCTTGTGGGACCAGTTGGGGAATGTTAGCGAAGATTCCCGATGTTTAGGTTAAAATAGAGGGCAAAAGTTGCCCCAGGGTCAAGCCAATGACAGTTCGTCAACCCCGCTACAGCAAAGAAGAATTCGCTCGACGTGGTAATGAGATTTATGAATCTCAGGTACGTTCTCAAGTGGAGGAGGGAAATCAGGGGAGAATTGTGGCGATCAACATCGAAACTGGAGCGTTTGAGCTTGCCGACGATACGATTACTGCTACCGATCATCTCTATGAGCGTGTCCCTGATGCTCAACCTTGGCTGATTCGGATTGGACATAGAGCCGTCTTCCGTTTTGGCAGTCGCAGCCAGAGAAAGCCCGTATGATGTGTGGGGATGGGTCTTTTGTATGGCTTTAAACTTCAGATTGAGGCAGTGGAAGGTGGGCGCGTTACAATTGAGGCGCTATGACTCAGCCAAAGTTATCGGTGAAGACGGTCTAACTTTACCGTTATACTGAATCGGTTTTTAATAGCATGATTAACCCCCAATCCAACTTGAAAAACCCGCTCCCTTCTTCCCACTCTTCCATACCTTTTAAACAGGATTTAGTATGACTATCTAGGGTTTGCTCAATAAGTACGGGCGAAGCATTCGGATAGAAAATCTACGTTTTCACCGATAGGTTATTGTCCGAATGCTTCGCCCCTACAGGACGCGGGCCGATGAAGACGCAAGGTTTTGAACGACGATTCTCTCAAAATCTTGCACCTGTTTCGCGAGAAAAGCCCCAAAACCCTTACTTTGCCTACATTTCAAATTTATTCAGCAAACCCTATCTAAATTACTCGTTAAGACTATGAGCAGGGAGCAGGGAGAAAAAACCTGACTACTGACTAAAAGCTGATCACTGACAAAACCTATCCCAAAACGATCAAATCGCGCAGGGATTGAATTTCCTCGGTTTGTAAACGCGCCCCAAAAGTAGAAACTACCCGGGCAGCCGCTAGAGAAGCGAGATTTCCCGCCCCTTTGTAACCCATACCGTGGGTAATGCCGTAGAGAAACGCACCTGCGTACATATCCCCCGCGCCGACGGTATCGATCGCCTGTACGGGATGGGAGTCAATTTCCAGGAGATTTTCGCCATCATAGATCAAAGAACCACTGGCACCCCGGGTGATAGCGAATCCTTTGGCAATGGTTTTAAAATAGGCGATCGCTGACTCGATTTCCTCGCTGCCGGAAATAGTCAAAGCTTCCGACTCATTAGCGAAAACGAAATCTAACCCCGTTCCGATCATTTCCAGTAATCCCTCCCGGAAGAAGATCGCCATATTGGGATCCGACAGGGATAAAGCGGTTTTGACTCCAGCCGCCTGAGCAATTTCTCGCCCTTTAATAGCGGCAGCTTTGGCAGTGGGAGAGGTGACGAGATAACCTTCGAGATAGAGATAATCGGCATTAACGATCGCTGAAGGGACTAATTCCCGTTCGGAAATTTCCCCGGTGATGCCGAGAAAAGTATTCATGGTGCGATCGGCATCGGGAGTCACAAAAACTAGACATTTTCCCGTGATTCCCACCTCTTTTTCGCCGCCGTGTTCATTGGTATGCAAACCACAGGCCCGCAGATCTTGCAGATAAAACTTACCTAATTCGTCATTACCCACTTTACAGGAATAGAAACCTCTACCTCCCAACTGAGCGATCGCTACTAGGGTATTCGCCGCCGATCCGCCACCGCTGCGTTTACAATCAAGAGCCAATTTTTCCATCAACTGGGTTTGACGATTTTCGTCCACCAGCGTCATCACTCCTTTATCGATGCCTAATTCTTGCAGTAATTCAGGGGAGACTTGAAATTCCATATCGACAAGCGCGTTACCGATCCCATAAACGTTGTATTGTTTGCCCATAATTTAGTCGATCGCCTAAAAATACTTTGTTATTGATAGTAGGGAAATAAGGGGCAAAAAGCTAGGGGCTTTTTTCAGCCGGAGAATATTATAAACAAAAATTATCGGTGTGCTAGTCTCACACACCGGGTAATTTGTGTTAAGTTTTATTTAACTAAGCCACTTTAAGCCTCATCGTAGGCTTCTACATCCAACAGATAAAGATAAGGTTCGGCTAATTCCTGCCTTTGAAAAGCGATCGCCCGCAACAGATGCCAATCCCGCAAAGCCTCGAAGGGGTTACTATACTCATCTTTTTCTAGTCGTTCGGCTAAAGAAGCCATATCAGCGGCGGTATACTTGGCAATATCTTGATCAGTGAAGCTTATAACTGTCATTTCTGCACCTCCCTCGACCTTTGTTCTATTTCTAGCCTAACATATATTCTGAGTTGAAAAAATGCCTTCCCCGCCAAGTTAAGAACTGTAAATGGAAGGGTAATTGTGGTACAATTCCAGCAAAAAAGCTATTTTTGATTGATCTTCTATGAAAACAGCCCTCATTACCGGTGCTTCCACTGGTATCGGTGTCGTCTTTGCCCGTCAACTTGCCCAACGGCAAATGGAGCTAATTTTAGTCGCTAGATCTAGGAATAAACTAGAACAATTAGCGGCGGAATTAGAGGAACAATACGGGGTAAAAGTGACGGTTATCGTCCAAGATCTGACCGTTGCTGGGGCGGGAAAGCTAGTATATGATACGGTGAACCAAAAAGGAATCAACGTTGATTTACTGGTAAATAATGCCGGTTTTGGTGGTTATGGTGCTTTTAGCGAGCAGGATTTAGCCCGACAGTTAGAAATGATCCAGTTAAATAATCTGGTATTGGTGGAATTAAGCCACTATTTTCTCCGTCCGATGCTTGCTGGTGCTGGGGGGGCAATTATCAATGTTGCTTCCATTGCTGGGTTTCAACCGCTCCCCTATCTTTCCGTTTATGCGGCGACAAAAGCCTTTGTCCTCAGTTTTAGCGAGTCTCTCTGGGCAGAAAATAAGGACAAAGGCGTTGAAATCCTCGCTCTTTGCCCCGGTCCGACGGAATCGAATTTTTTTGAGGTGGCCCGATTTCCCAGTGCCTTTATGGGCAAAAACGGCCGGTTAGATTCGGCGGAAGTGGTGGTACAAGAGGCTTTAACTGCCTTGGCAAACAAACGCCCCAACGTGGTAGCCGGTAAATTGGCTAATAAAATTATCGTCAATCTGCCCCGTTTTTTACCCAGAAGTTGGATCGTGTCTTTGATAGAAAAGCAATTCAAGCTATAACTAGGGTCTGCTGAAAAAGTTTTTCCGGGGGGTAGGGTGTGGGGTTTTACATATTTTCAGGGAAAAAGTAGCTCAATTTCCCCCGGATTACCCCCATGGCTGACACTTTTTAATGGCGAAAAAGTCTAAAAGTTTTATCCAACAAGGTTGTTAGATTTATGGCGCAAAATCGAGCTTTGTCAAGGGGTGGTTTGATTAACTTTTAGCATCTCAACCAGAATATTATGGGCATCCTTGGCTGATTCTAGGGTGCGCTCAAAAGGTATTCTAATTGTTTGACTCTCCCCTAATTTTTCTATGGCTAAATCCATGCCTTCGGGATCGATGGAGAGCATTTGAGCGGTTTCTGCATCGGTAATATTGCCGTAAACTTGAGCGTAGAAAAGCACGGCATCACCGTGATCTTTATTCATGTGTTTACAGATGCGATCGCTAATGGCGGGAGTGATAGTTTCAGACATAAGATTCTGGAAAAAAATCGATGATTGAGGTGGGGACAGATAAAAGCCAGTTCTAAATCGAGGCAAATGGGGGGATATTAGTTAGGGTAGCGCAATTAATCGCTAATTGCCAGATAATTTGGGCGTGGGCATGGCAGACATCAATAATAAGTTTAATATTATTTTCTTGACAAAAATCCTTAATTGTGCATTGATCTAATTTTCCCACTGAAGGTCAATCGGGGTAGAGAGTAAAGTCCGGGGCTGCCCGTGCATTGTGAAATTGCCTGTTGAGATGAAACAAGAGGCAACAGTAAAGGGATTGGGAGAGATTCAGCTAATCGGATAGGCGATTAAAATGCCTCTTAGCTTAAAACCCCACACCCTGCCCCCAGAAAAAACTTGTTCAGCACACCCTATATATTTTATCGTTCACAACCGACAACAGAAGCGGTGTAGGTATTACCAATGTGCTGAATACCATTGACAAAAAGATTGACTAGAAAAGGTTGATCATTTGCGCGTACTGTGGCAGTAATTGTTAAGGGTTTATCGGGTTCGATTCGTACTCCATTAGTATTAAAAAATTCCTCATTAGTTTGATCGCTATACTTGAGAAACAGCCGAATATCAAAGGAGGCAGCCCTAGGAACAGAAACCGTAACGATAAACCTCTGAAAACTTCTACCCCCCGGAACTGCCCAATCGGTATTCCAATTATTACGAGTTATCGTGACACCGAAAGGCCCCGGAATAGTGGGTTGCGAGACGGTTTTGGTAATTTCACTACCCTCACCCCCCAATAAAGAAAGTGGCCGACAATTTTGCGCCGCTGCCGGTAGCTGTGAGCTTAATAATACCGCCGATAGACTCAATAACCCAGTGATAGAGTTTAATTTCATTATTGATTCTGTCTCCAATTAATAGAACCTATCCAAAAATTATAGATGATCATGACGGTAAAAAAAACGGCGATTTATCTTAATTGAGGCCAATTACTGAAAAAAAATGCCGATCATCAACCTGAATTTTCAAAAATGGGGTTAAAATTGATTCATAATTTCCATATAAATATGTTCTAACTGTACCGTCTGACGGGCGAGAGAATCAATATTAATGCCATCGAATGCCTGAATAATCTCGCTTAATTCTAGATGTTCATGTAACCAAAAAGCTAAATCTTTTCCGTAAAATTTGGGAGTAAATCCTAATTGTTTACCTCGATTTATTGCCGCTTCTTGATCCTGGGTATCCATGATAATAATTTCTTTCGCAGGAATATGCTGACGCAGCTGATTTAAATTACCTTCGGCAATAATACGACCTTGTTTTAAAATCCCGATACGTTGACAGAGACGCTGTGCTTCATCGAGGAGGTGGGTAGTTAATAAAATTGTCATTCCCTGTCGCCGTAATTCTCCGATTAAATCCCAAATTTCATAGCGAGATTCGATGTCTAAACCGGTGGTTGGTTCATCGAGAATTAATAATTTTGGCTGATGAACAATAGCCACGGCAATATTCATCCGGCGCTGCATTCCACCGCTTAAAGTTTCCACTGGACTACGGGCGCGATCAAGCAAATTTACTGCGGATAAACTGGTTTTAATCCGATGACGACGCTGGTGGCGATCGAGTCCATAAATCTGAGCAAAAAAGTTGAGATTTTCCTCACAAGTAAGGGATTTGTACAACAAATTTTCTTGCGGGGCAACCCCAATTAATTCTTTAGTAACTCTGGAAATTGGCAAATAATTAAAGGTAATTTCTCCCGATGAGGGTTTTAATAAATTACAAATTAAGTTAATAGTGGTGGTTTTTCCCGCACCATTGGGACCGAGTAAACCGTAAATTTCCCCCGCTTCAATATGAAAGTTTAATTGATCTAATACTAAGCGTCTTCCGTAATTTTTTTTGATATTATTAATAGTCAGCATTTTTAATAAAGTAACAAGGATAGTCAGGAGTCAGGGGACAGGATTAGGGAGTGGAAGATATGGGAAGACAAATTAATGAATACTCTTGCCTTTTCTAACTGATAACTGATAACTGATTTACAGTCGGCGTTCAAGGTTTAACATTTGTCGATAGGTAAGCCAACCACCTGCTACCATAGCTAGAGCAAAAAGACAGAGAAAGCGAAAATGAGAGTTAATATCTTGTAGATTTTCGCCCTTTGCCCAAACAGCAATTAAAGCTTCATTCATGTGGTAGATCGGGTTATATTTAGCCAGAGATAGAATATTGTCGGGGAATAAAGCAGTTGGGAGAAAAACGCCGCCTAAAATTAATAAAGGAACCCCAAAAGTTCCCACCAAAGCATTAACATCTTCTGTTCTTTTCGCCAGTTGAGTACCGAGGATAAATCCTAAACCCACATAGGCGGTGATACTAAGAAAAATAATTAATAATTCTAGAGGAATTGAGCCTTTAAAAGTGGCTCCATACTGTTTAGCAATAGAATAAACTAAAACTGTCTGACAGGCGGCAATCGCACAATGGGCGAGAAAAATGCCGATAAAATAGGAAACACCGCTTAAAGGCGATAAAAATAACCGTTTAATCGTTTGTTGCTCCCTTTCTGCCACTACCGTCGCCACGGTTCCCCCCAAACAACTAAAGAAAAGTGCCGCCCCGACGAGGGTGGGAGGAGTAGCCAGAGCCATCGCCTCGTCAAGCTCAATTTTGCCTTTTTCTGCCATAATATAGCCATTTAAGAGCAGGACAAGGATCGGGAAAATGCCCCAGAGGATTAAGCTACGCCCGCGCCGGATTAATTCTACTAAAATTCGTTGAGCGATCGCTAAAATTTCCTGCCAATATTTCATAGAATGTTAGTGTAATTGTTTCTCCCTGTAGAGAAATAAGTTTTTCTACTTTCGACTTAGGCTTATTGTAAGTGTTCCAGAGCTTGATCGGCGCGCAATCTTACCACTATTTCCGCTTCCGTCTCCCGAATCTGTCCTAAAAGTTCCCGAATCGCCCCGCGAAATGCCGCCGCCGCAGTTCCTAACCCCTCCAATCCGACGATCGCCGCATATCTAACCACCCACTCTGCATCCCCTTGCGAAAGTTTCTCCAGTGCCGTAAAAACAGCCTTATGAGCCTCAGAAACCCGACTTTCCTCCAAATCAGACCAAATTATATTTCCTAAGCCTCTAGCCGCCCCTCGCCGCACGCTAAAGGAAAAATCACTCACCGCCGCCTCAAGCAATAAGTCCAATCCTCGCACATCGCCAATTCCTGCTAGGGCGCGGGTTGCCCAAGCTCTCGCCCCATAATTATAACCGTCTAGGTTGGCCAGTAAATAGGGAACCGCCGCTTTGCCGATGGCGATTAAACCATCCACTGCTGCCACGGAGGCACCGGGGTTATTATATCTCAGCACATCGGTGAGGGTGGGTATTGCCGCTTCACTTTTGGCGGCGGCTAAGTTTTCCACGGCTGTTAGTAACTCATTAGCTGAGTCGGCTTTTTCGACGGCAATAATTAAAGTCTCAACGGTGGGAAGCATTGGTTATCATTGGAGGGGATGAGGGGTTGGGGTGTGGGGTGTGGGGGTGTGGGGAAGTGGGGGAGTGGGGTGTGGGGTGTGGGCTTCGGCCGTGAGCTCAGCCGAACGGGTGTGGGGTGTGGGGAGAATAAATAAAATAATCTCCTGTCTCCCGACTCCTGACGACCGGCTACTGACTGCTAACTCCTATCTCCTAACCCCACCAACAAACTTTTAAAGATAATTTTATCGCCAAACTTTTTTCTGTAAAATCTGACTAATTTCTTGGGGAAAAGGACAATCATTGGGAAAGTTAAAGGATTGATAATCGGGGTTATCTCGCAAGCTTTTTAAAGCCGTGGCATAGCAATCTAAAAATACTTGCTCCCAGTAGGTTTTTAAACTAGGACAATCGGTCAAAAGTTCTTCTAGTTCCCGTTGACTGCGCCCGATAGTTTCTTGCCAACCTCGATAATCCTCAACGTAGTCAGTATAGCAGAGTTTGAGGCAGTGTTCTAAGATGGTGGTTAACCGGTTGCGGAGTTCACGTTTTTGACTTCTGCCCAAACTTTCTATCTCCTCGATCAAGTTTTCCCAGTCAACTTTATCAAAGTTTTTTTGTTTTAACAGAGTGATTGTTTCGTTTAGCCAGCCAGCATAATCAGTTTGAATTAGCATAAAACCTCTGGATTTTATGAGTTTGAATTTAGATAAAAACTAACCAATTATTGATTACAATAAACTATCCATTAAAGTGAGAATTTCCGAGATATTTTCGCCCCTAGAATTAGTTTTTAGATGGTTTTCTAAAAGTTCCTTGAGAGCAACCAGTTTCAGACTATTTTCCGCCAAAGTATTAGCGATCGCAGGAGCAGCCGGCAGATAACCCGTAGCGCCCAAATCCATTAAAGCAGAACGGCGCAGCTGTAATTCTTCCCCTTGCAAGGCATTAATCAGAATATCGCCATAGTGGGGGTTAGTCGTGAGTTGATAGAGGGCGCGAGCAGCCGCATAACGCACTTTTTCGACGAAATGCTTTAAAAACGGTTCGATGAGGGGAATCGCTTCCGTCGCTTGCAGGGTTCCCAAGGCCTCGATAATCGCTTCGTAGGGTTGGACTAAATGGGGTTTTCCCGCCACTAAAACAGCCACTTCGATGCCACCCTCTAATAGTTTCTTTAAAGGTGCGATCGCGCTTCGATCCTGAAGCATTTCCAATGCCTGGGCAGCCGATTCGCGCACATAATAATCTTCGCAGTCGAGACAGGCAATCAAAGCGGGAAGACAACTGAGATCATCTAATTTCCCTAAAGCGCTGGCGGCATTGCGTCGCAGGGGATAACCGCCATCGGGAGTGCGATCGCTTTCGTCCTCTAAAGCGGCAATTAACGCCGAAATCGCCTCCGGTTGACGAACACGAAATCTACCCAACCACCAAGCGGCATAATAACGCGCTCCTAGGTCTTCTCTTTGCTGGATATTAGCGATCGCTTGTTCAACAGTATAGGCTGGATTATCGACGGGAGGAGAGTAAGAATCGCTCATAGACAAGTGAAAATGGGTGTGGGGTGTGGGGTTTTAGTGTGTTGGGGTGTGGGGTATGGGGAAGTGGGGAAGTGGGGATAATAAATAAAAGCTGCCTCCTGTCTCCTGTCTCCTAACTGGGAAAAAACTGACTCCTGACTCAGTTTTTCATAGTCGCCGCACCCTTGCCAATACCAGAATAAATCAAACCCCGTTGAGCATCGAGACTAATGATCACCCCTTCGCGGATAATTTTCGTGGCATTTTTAACCCCGACAATAACAGGAATACCCAATTTTAAACCGATAGTAGCGGCGTGATTATTCATCGCGGTATCCTCGGTGATAATTCCGCCAGCTTTCCGCATCATATCCACATATTCGGCGCTGGTGGTGGGAACGACTAAAATCTCCCCACTACTAAAACTACCCACTTCTCGGGCATTATGGGCCACTCGCGCCCGGCCACTAGCCACACCCTGGCCGATACCCGTACCTTTGCCCAAAAGGGATTTTACCACTTCCACCTTAATTAAATCCGTGGAACCAGCCACCCCTTGCAGAGTTCCCGCCGTCATCACCACTAAATCACCATCTGCGAGGAGGTTATTTTCCTGGGCGAGATTCATCGCCACTTGAAAAGTTTGGCTGGTGGAGGGTAAATCGAGCAATAACATCGGTTTTACGCCCCAAACTAGCTGTAACTGCTGTGCCACTTCTCGATGGGGAGTAACGGCTAAAATCGGGGTTTTGGGGCGAAATCGGGAGACGTTACGGGCAGTAGAGCCGGTTTTTGTCAGGGTAATAATTGCCGCTGCCCCCAATTGTTCGGCAATTTGACTAACTGCCGAGGAAATAGCGTTAGGAATCGATTGTTTATTGTTAGAGCGAGCGGCACTATTGATCTGTTCCCGTTCGATCCTTTCGGCAATGCGGGCCATGGTTGCCACTGCTTCGATGGGATAATGACCCACAGCCGTTTCATTGGAAAGCATGACCGCATCAGTGCCATCTAAAATCGCATTAGCCACGTCCGAAACCTCGGCACGGGTGGGACGAGGATTACTGGCCATACTGTCAAGCATTTGAGTGGCGGTAATAATCGGGATGCCTAGCTGATTAGCAGTATTAATCAGGCGTTTTTGCAGGATTGGCACGTCTTCGGCTGGTAATTCTACTCCTAAATCTCCCCTGGCCACCATCACACCATCACAGAGGGATAAAATTGCCTCCATTTCCTCGATCGCTTCGTGTTTTTCAATTTTA
This sequence comes from Microcystis sp. M144S2, assembly GCF_020246065.1. Classification (NCBI taxonomy): domain Bacteria; kingdom Bacillati; phylum Cyanobacteriota; class Cyanophyceae; order Chroococcales; family Microcystaceae; genus Microcystis; species Microcystis sp. M144S2. The sequence continues at coordinate 6,710 of NZ_JADBTR010000063.1, read as the reverse complement.
GCGATCACGGGGATAGATTTACCCGCACTGGCGATTAATTCTTTAATTTCGAGAATATCTTGGGGATTACGCACAAAACTGAGGGCGATCCAATCCACATCCCACAGCAGTCCGAACATTAAATCTTTTTTGTCCTTATCGGTTAGAGCTTTTACCGACAGATAAACGTTGGGAAAATTTACCCCTTTATTACTGGATAAGACACCCCCAACCACCACGCGACAGGAAAGATCACCTTTCAGACGATCCACTGATTCCACCCGCATTTCGACTTTACCATCATCAAGGAGAATTCTCGAACCTTCTGGGACTTCCTGGGCTAGAGAGGGATAGCTAATGGAACTTATTTCCTGATTACATTCCACATCCCTAGAAGTAAGGATAAAGGGTTCCCCCGGTTTCAGGGTAATCGACCCACAGGCAAATTTACCTAAACGAATTTTTGGTCCCTGCAGATCCTGAAGGATGCCAATCGGTTGATTGAGTTCAAAGGCTAACTGACGGATCAGGTTAATGCTGTGACGATGGTAATCGTGATCGCCATGGGAAAAGTTTAATCTAAATGTCGTCGCCCCCGCCTTGATCATCTGACGTAATGTTTCCTTATTTTGCGAGGCTGGGCCAATCGTGGCCACAATTTTAGTGCGACGGGGGAAAGACGGAGAGTGCATAGATAAGCAACTAAATAGGCGAAGTAAGTATAGCGGCGTTTGGGACGCTCCGATCATCTTCTCATAAATGGTTATATCCAGTGAAAAGTTAAAAGTAAAAAAACGGTGAGATCTATAAATCCCACCGTTTTAGATTGTTTAATCAATCAACTTAGCTTAGAAGCGGAAAGTTGTCCGGATGACACCGACAACAATGCTGTTGTGTGAGTTGTTGGCATTGAAGACCGCATAAACGCCTGGGGTAATCAGGATATTTTTGGTGACTGGGAACTTATACTGAGCTTCCACCATGTAGGAAGTGCTATCTTCCTTGTCGGAACGGGGTACTTGACCGCCTCCCAAAGAAAGGGCTGCACCTTCGGCAAAGAGATCGAGAACCGAGAAGTTAAGGTTCCAAGACCAGATACCAGTGCTATTATCTCCGATCGCCTCATTAACTCCTGTGGCCGAGGCATCGGCATAACCAGCCCATGCCCCTATATTTAAGACTCCAGGGATAACTTGAGCGCTACCCTGTAAACCGAAACGGTTAGCAGTAGTACCAACGTCACCGAAGGGAGTTTCCGTCAGAGGGCTGCTGATGCGACCGAATAAACCACCAGAACGAGGATTAGCAATATCATCAGCGGTTTGATAACTGTGAACGTAAACGAAGTTAATATCGGCAAATTTGATGAAGGAGAAACCTACCTGCGCGCCAGCACTGTAGGAACCATTGAACAAACCGTTACCCGGTTCAGGATTGGAGGCACCACTGCCGGCCAGATAAGCCCCTGTAACTTGGAAAACATCGCCGACATTGAATCGAACCCCTGCACCTATGCCAGAAGGACCACGGAAGACGATGTTATTGTAGCGTTGACCGCGAGATAAAGCACCCGTGCCGCTATCGGCGAGGAAGGGGTTAGCAGTGATGAAAACGTCATCAAGGTTTAACTGGTTAGCACCAACCCAAACGGTGATGTCACCGAAGGGAGTGCCGATGGGAGTGCGGTAGAACAAATCATCGATGGTTACATCGTTGTCACGACCGTCATCGTATGCCAGACGGGTCATGTTGGTTCTCGTCGGACCACTTTGGTTGAAGGTGGTGTTAAAGTTACCCGCTTGTAAACGGGTTCTCAACAAATCTTTACCGGTGAAGCTGGTTTCAAAGTTGAGTCGAACCCGATTATTAAATACTGTTTGACTTTCATCTTGATTGCTGCCATTATCCTCCCTCGTACCGTCAATCTCTGTAATGGAAGCTCGACCACCCCAGCTATCGGCGATACTGAAAATTACCTCACCTCTGAGTTTGGTGGTGGTAGAAAATTGATTATTTTCCAGGAAAGAAACCCGCTGTTCCAGGTTATCTACTCTAGCCCCTAAAGCCGCTAGTTCGGTTTCAAATTCTTGAACAAGACGTTTTAATTTATCGATATCTTCTCTGAGTACAGCGACACCATCTTGAATTAAGCGTTCCATGACGTTTAAACAAGCGTTTAAACCTGCGGCAAATTCCCAACGAGTGGTGGCGCGATCACCACGGAAGGTACGGTCGGGATAACCAACGATACAACCGTAACGCTCCACAAGGCTTCTTAATGCCTCGTAGGCCCAAGCGGTGGGAGATACGTCCCGCAGTTGGTTAACGCTAGTCACCTGGGACATGGAACCCTGATAAACACCCGTATTAATCTGCTGACTATTTTGGGCGCGTTGAATGCGATCGAGTTGTTGTTGTGCTACCGGATCAACTTTGAGTTGAGGTGTACCGGAAACAGTTTGAGCTACGGCACCACCTGCGGCGGCCAGGGAAGCACCCAATACTAAAGGAGTTACCTTTGTTAAATTCTTGATTAGTTTTGACATGGGTCAATCCTCACACCTTATTCTATGGATTGAATGAACTATGGATACAAGCAGACTATTTGCTTAGCCTGAATTATACTCACATTCTATGCTAATTCCCTCTTGGCTGGGTTAAGTTAATTTTATGATATGACAGAAAAATTTCTGTCTGATCTTATTAAAATTAGGACTTACGCCCTTGACAAATTAACCATGATGTGCATCGATGAAAATTGGTCGTTTCAGAAGCGATCGCTCAAAGGTGATCAAGAAATCAGGTTCAAATGCCCGAAACCCCTAGCACACATTTTGTCAATCCTGTCAATGGGTAATTCCTAAAGATTTTGTTAAAATCTCAGCCTTTTCAGTGATCAGTTATCAGTTATCAGATGTGAGTTTTCAGTTCACTGTTTACTGTTCACTGTTCACTGATAAAATCTCCCCACTTCCCCACTTCCCCCCGCAACGCGCACGAAGTGGTCTCCCCACTTCCCCACTTCCTCAACAATAGTTGTGTGAGCTAGGCTCGATCGAGTAAGTTAGAATCGAGGATGATAGATATAGTGCTAGACTTGGGGGTTAGGATATAGATCGACTCCTTGAGTTAAAAACAGCAGGATTGCTTCTGAAAGCTGAGGGCTAGAGATAAAGACTCGATTCTTAAATTTAAGCACCGAGAAGGGAGATAAAGATGGTCAATTTTGGGCTGAATTCGGCCAGTATCTTAGGAATTTTTCTGGCAGTAGCCGGAGCCGGGTTATACTTCCTGCGCTCGGTGCGGCCGGAACTTTCCAGGGATCATGATATATTTTTTGCCGCCGTTGGGTTACTGTGCGGTTTAATTTTACTTTTTCAAGGGTGGCGACTGGATCCGATTTTGCAATTCGGACAATTTTTGCTGACTGGGGCAGCGGTGTTTTTTGCCTTCGAGACGGTAAAATTGCGGGGTTTAACCACGGAACAGGCCCGCCGCGGCACCTCTTTTGTGGATGAACGTCCTGTGAGTCGGGAATATCGGGCCGAATTGGAACCCCTCGACACCTACGAACCAGAGGAACGTTACGAAGATAATCCCCGTTTACGCGGTTACGAGGAGCCCCGCTCTTCCCGCACTTCTAGTTATCAGGACGAGGAACCCCGCAGCACCCGCACCCGTCGGCCGGCCGATACTAGCAGTCGCAAAACGGCTAATCGTCGTCCCCGCAATAGTTCCCCCACTAGCGATCGAGATGTTTATGATCAGCGCCGTAGCGGTGATGATTGGGAAGAAACCAGTCCCCGTCCCCGTCGTCGTCCCGCTAGTGAAGAAACGAGCAGTAAACCGCCCCGCACTGGACAAAAACGTCGTCCTCGCCCAATAATTGAGGACGATCCGCCATTTAAAGGTGAATACGTCGATTATCAACCGATCGATCCTAGGGATACGAGCGATCAAGAAGATTGGGAGAGACCGGATAATAGTGAACGGGAGTCGAGTAATGATCATCCGACTAGGTTTGATTATTAAGGAGTAGGTCCGATGACCAAAGCTCCCTTTTTCCTGTTTATCTGCTTGTTTTTAGGGGTTATAGGCGGTTGTAATCTCAATAACCCCGGTTTCTCTACAGGAACCCTCAATAGTCGCTATAATGACGAAAAACCTGCCCTGAGTGGTGATGGTCGTTGGCTTGCTTTGCTGTCTAATCGTCGCGGTAGTAATCAGATACTGCTGTATGATTTGCAGACAAAACAATACCAGACCCTAGGGGGATTATATACGGGTCAAGAAATTACCGATAGCCCCAGTTTAAGCCAAACGGGGCGTTATCTGGCTTATGTGGTGATTATTGAGGGTCGTCCCGTCATCGCTTTATATGATCGCATTACCGATCGCTCTGAGTTATTGAGTCAAAATTATCGCGGTTGGTTGCGAAATCCCCGTCTTAGTCCCGATGGTCGTTATCTTGTCTTTGAATCCGCTCGTCGGGGACAATGGGATGTGGAGGTTCTTGATCGCGGTCCGAATATCGAGTTAGATATTGCCGATGGCAGTCCCGTTGAAAGTCCCAAACCGTGAAACGTCATTTTTTTATTAGTCTTGTTGCTGTAATTAGTTTGTTAACTGGATGTGCGGGTTATCCCAGTTTATTGTCTTTTCCTTTCGATCGAGGGGGGAGAAGTTTAAATAGTGCTGCTAGTGAATTAACTCCCTATCTTGCCTCTCGCTATCTCGTTTTTGCTTCCGATCGCAATGGTTCCCAAGCTATCTATCTTTTTGATGCTATTGATCGCCGTTTACTGTCTTTACCTGGCCTAAATTCTCTCGATCAGATCGCTTCTAGTCCTTCCATTAGTGAAGATGGTCGTTATATCGTTTTTACTGCTAGTCGTCAGGGAAAAACGGCTATTTATCTGTACGATCGACAAACTCAACAGAGAAGGGAAATTGCTCCCGATCTGCTCGCGGAAGTACGCAATCCGATCATCAGTGCCGATGGTTCTAAAGTGGCTTTTGAAGCGGCAAAAAATGGGCAATGGGATATTATGATTTACGATCTATCTGGACGGGTATTAGTCAATGAAAATCAGTGATCATTAGACCTCTTATAAAAATCAAAAATTGTTGTTAGGGTTAGGAGTCAGTAGCCAGTAGTCAGTAGTCAGGAGAATAAATAATAATCAATTAAATAGTCTATTGACAGATTTTATGCCATTTAATCCTTATTTTTGCCGTTTTTGAACCCTCAAAAATTATCTTAAACCCATAGCTTTTAGTCGATGTTCTAGAAATTGTTTTCCCTGTTTTTCCCCGTCAGCAATCAGACGCTGGATATTGGCAGGAGAGCGATCAAGTTTACTTTCATAGTTGAGACTATTGGCTAATTCCGCAGACATTTCGATCATCGGAATATGGTAATCTTGATCGGGATCTTCCGGGAAAGATTTAGGAATTTTAAATGGTTCTTTTAATTCGATCTCGCGCAAAAATTCCTCTTTAAAGGCTCCTTTGAGAAATAATTGATTGAGAAAGTCAATCTGATCGAGACTTTGAAATAGGGAAACATTGCCTTCTAATTCATTGCGGCGATCGGCAATATCATCGGATTGCACGGGTATCTTATCTCTAGAGGTGGGATTAATTTTAATTACCCAAATTTCATCGGGAATATTTTCGACTCCGACAAATTCACGGCGAATTAAAGAACGGATGGGGGGATTATCAGAAAATAGTCCATCCCAGTAGGCCATAGTTTCAATGGTGACAGCAGGAAAAATGTTAGGAACACAAGCAGAAGCTAGGATATGTTCAATTTTAACTGCTTCCTGGCGCGAGTTAAATTTACTTAACTTTCCTGTCAGGATATTACAGGCCCCAATTAATAAAACTGGGGGTTCTGGTTTAGCTCCCCAAGTGGCTAATTCCGAAAAGTCAATATGCGCTCTTAGTAACTGATCAAAGTTGGTAAAGCGACTGCGTAAACCGTAGGTAGCTATAGAAAATAAGGTTTTAGTAATCGGAGAGGAAGGACTGAGATTATACTGGGGAATTAATCCTTTGCTGGCCAATTCTAGAGCTTTAATAGCTGAGTCATTAAATAGTTGTTCTTGGGGAGTTCGAGCGCTATTATCTTCCCAAAAATCAATCATTCTTTTCCAAACGACGCTATCACCTTTTTTGAGAGCGTACCAAGTGAAAAAGGCACAGATAGCACCTCCAGAAGTACCACTGAGACTGACAATATTAAAGTAATCTTGTACTTTATTGTCAAATAATGCTTTTAATGCACCGGCAGTAAAAGCAGTTTGACTGCCGCCTCCCTGACAAGCGATCGCGATTTTGGCTTTCATAAATATCCTTTGAATGGCTTCTATCTAAGCCCTAGGCTTTTGATTTAAGGTTAATTGAAAACCTAGAATCGGATGCAAAAATATAGAAATTTTTCTGATTTTCAGAAGAGCTGCCCGGGATATTTTGCTATCACTTCTAGGAAAGGATAAGTAGGTAGGTATTAAAAACTTTCAGATGTCCCCCTTATTAAGGGGGGATTAAAGGGGGGACTAAGGGGGGATCGGCACCCCCCTTATCAAGCTGTCCTTTAGTCACATCTTTCTTAACATTTCAAACCTTTGTAGCACAAGGCTTTCAAGACTCGGTTAACAATTTGTAATATTCCTTGTTGACACCCTTACTGACAAAGAAAAAACTGAAATCAAGTCAGGATAAGG
>NZ_JADBTR010000062.1:0-55059 GCF_020246065.1 Microcystis sp. M144S2 | reverse complement strand
CCACGAAAATGGTCAAAGAATTGAGAAAACAAAAGAGTTACCCAGTTTTAAGGCACTAGGCAAGGATGGTTTATGTCGCTTGCTGTTTTACGAGACCAGGTTACTCTATCAACTTTTAACCCGCAATTTGTTAAAGTGATGCGGGCGACAAAATCGCTGAAAACTTGACGAATTTCGCGACCATTGCGATCATAATAGGCCACCTCAATCCACTGATGACGGGGGACAAAACCGCGCCAATTGGGGACACTGAGGCAACCTTCCCAACCCTTGACCATTTCCTCGCTCACCTGCAAAATGCGCGGATTAATCATGGCAGTGGCTGGCATGATCGGAGCGTCGGGATAACGAGGATTGGGGTGAGAAGCAACGATAAACAGACGCAGAGACCGAGCAACTTGGGGGGCGGCGATTCCCACCCCGTGGGCAGCTTGTACGGTGGTAATCAGGGAATCGATCAAATTTTGACAGTCAGCATCGAGAAAATTATCGATCGCTGCTGCTTTTTGCTGTAGAATTGGGTTTCCTAATTGGGTGATTGTTAAAACTTGTGTCATCTGTATAAGGATTAATTGTTTACCTCTGAAAATCATTTTATCTTGAGCGGCAAAATCTCGCTAAACTGATAAGGTTTCCTTGCAGCAGCACTAGAGCAACTTTGTTAATCAAAATTAACCGTGGATAGCAGCGCCCAACAACTTTGGCATAATCTCCTAGAGCGTCTAAAATTACTATTAACCCGTCCCGCTTTCGAGACTTGGTTTCAAACGGCGACGGTTAAAGAATGGCAAAACGATCGCTTAGTAATTCAAGCTGCCAATCCTTTTATTCTTAACCATCTTCAGAAAAATTATCTGTCAACAATTGCTGAAGTAGTGGAGGATATCGTCGGTTATCCCGTCGAGATTCAACTAACGGCACAACAGGGGGATTTGATCGCTATTTTCCAGCCTCACACTAGCTTAGAATTAGAATTATCTCCCGGTAATCAACTTAACCCTAAATATAATTTTTCCCGTTTTGTTGTCGGGCCAACTAATCGCATGGCCCACGCAGCTGCCTTAGCGGTGGCGGAATTACCTGGACGCGAATTTAACCCGCTTTTTCTCTGTGGTGGGGTGGGGTTAGGTAAAACCCATTTAATGCAAGCGATCGGTCATTATCGTCTGGAATTATATCCCCAATCCAGGGTTTTTTATGTATCCACGGAACAATTTACGAATGATTTAATCACCGCTATCCGTCAAGATAGTATGGAAAGTTTTCGTAATCATTATCGTCATGCCGATATATTATTAGTGGATGATCTGCAATTTATTGAAGGAAAAGAATACACTCAAGAAGAATTTTTTCATACCTTTAATACCCTGCACGAAGCTGGAAAACAGGTGGTTTTAGCCTCCGATCGCCTGCCCAAACAGATTCCCAGTTTACAGGATCGTTTAATTTCTCGCTTTTCTATGGGATTAGTCGCCGATATCCAAGCACCAGATATCGAAACTCGTATGGCAATTTTACAAAAAAAGGCCGAGTACGAAAATCTGCGTCTCCCACGAGAAGTTATTGAATATATTGCCGTTAATTATACTTCTAATATTCGCGAATTAGAGGGGGCATTAATCCGGGCTACCACTTATATTTCTATCTCCGGATTGCCGATGACGGTAGAAAATATCGCGCCAGTTTTAAATCCACCAATGGCCAAAATTGCCACTTCTCCTGAGATTATTATGGCGGTAGTAGCGGAAAAGTTTCAACTCTCGATCGCCGATCTAAAAGGAAATTCCCGCCGACGAGAAATTAGTTTTGCCCGACAGATTGGGATGTATTTAATGCGTCAACACACGGATTTAAGCTTACCGCGCATTGGCGAAGAATTTGGCGGCAAAGATCACACCACCGTTATTTATAGCTGTGATAAAATCAACCTTTCCCAGCATCAAGATCGACAATTACAAGAAATCTTAGCCCAACTAATCGAGCGAATTAACTCCCTCAGTCGCAATCAGTAGTCGGGGCGAATTATGAATGATGAATTGGGGAGATGGGGTTTTTCAGTAAACAGTAATCAGTGAACTGAAAACTCACATCTGATAACTGATAACTGATAACTGATAACTGATAACTGATAACTGATAACTGAGATTAACTACAGGAGAATAAACTGGCAATTGTAGCGAGGAGACGAGAGGTCATGGGTAAACTATCGATCACCATAGCTGTACATAATAACATCATGTAAAGAATGGAATATTTAAACAGCGATCGAGCCATGTCCCGATCGAAAGGATTCTGTTTTAATCGCCAAGCTTTTTTCAGGAAAACAAACCCTAAAATTAAAGCCGCTACACCATAAACCACACCACAGGCAGCCAAGGGATAAATCAGGAGGAAAGTGAAAGGAACGACGATTAAAGTATAGAGCCAAATCTGATCGCTAGTGGCTTCTTCCCCTTTAACTACGGGCATCATCGGGATATCCACTTCGGCATAATCATCCTTGATCATTAAAGCTAAAGCCCAAAAATGGGGAGGAGTCCAGAGGAAAATAATGGCGAATAAAATCCAGGGAATCCAACCGAGATCGCCCGTTACTGCCGCCCAACCGACGAGAGGAGGAATCGAGCCAGCCGCGCCACCGATAACAATATTTTGGATACTATGACGCTTGAGCAGATGGGTATAAATCAGCATATAAAATGCGATGCCGGTCATTGCTAAAAATCCGCTCAAAGTATTGACAAAAAAGACAAAAAGTGCTAGGGAAAGAGAGGCTAAAACGAGGGCAAAAATGAGGGCGTGGAGGGGTTGCACGCGACCGGAGGGGATCGGACGGGCGCGAGTACGAAGCATGGTGTGATCGATGTCGCGATCATAGATGCAGTTTAAGGTTTGAGCGGCGGCGGCGGCGAGAGTGCCACCGAGGAGGGTAAGAAAGAGTAAGAGAGGGGAAACCTGACCTTTAGAGGCGATTTCCATAGAAGCGGCTGTAGTAATCAGCAGTAGAGGAATAATTCGCGGTTTGGTGAGTTGATAATAACTTTTAGCGACTTGTAAAAAATTATCGTGGTGGCGAAGGGCTTGAGTTCCAGTCATCGTGATTAAATCCTTAGAGATGGCTTATAGGTGCGAAAGAACGATCGCGAAGGGCAAAAGTGGTAAAAGCGACGAGGGTTGCCACCAATAGCGCACCGATGCTGTGGTGGGTAATGGTTAAGGGTTCCACCTGGAGATGCAGTTTCAGGGTGGCAACGCCCAAAAATACCTGTAGGGCGACTAATCCCCCGGCGCTAAAAGCTAGTTTTTTGAGGAGAGGATGGATAGCGGCAGCTCGCCAAGCGAAGAAAACTAGGGTTAACACCGAGATAGTGGCGGGAAAAACCCCGATAATGTGGCTATTCATCACCGTGCAGAGTTGGGAAACCGTTAAACACTGATGGGCAGCCCAACGGGAACCGACGAGACCGCCGAGGAGACATTGCAGATAAACTAGACCGGTGGCGACCATTCCCATCCAAGTTAGTTTCCCGACCGTACCTGTGCCACGGTAGGGAGTCAGACCGATAGCAATGACGATTAGGGTGGCAAAAAAGAGCAAAGCTGTGGCTAAATGGGCGGTTACGATGTCAAATCGCAGTAATTGGGTGACGGTTAATCCTCCCAGGACTCCTTGCAGGAGAATTAAAGCCAAGGCAGCGATCGCAGATGGCAACAGCCAAGGGGGAAGATGGCGACGATACCACCAAGACAGACCGACGAGAGCGATCGTACTAAACCCGATCAAAGAGGCATCGAGACGATGAAACCACTCCAGAAATACCTGTAGATTCATCTGCTGACTGGGAATCCATTGACCGTAACAGAGGGGCCAATCGGGACAAGCTAAACCGGCGTTCATAACTCTGGTGGCAGCGCCCACCACCATGAGGGCGAAAGTAGCGATCGCAATTTTCCAGACTAAGCGGCGCATCCACACCTGAATATTGCCGGTTTCTCTTAGGGGTGTCGGGTTAAAAACAGATTCGGTCATCGGTTTGCCTGTTCTCAAGGAGTCTGTCATCAAAGATCCTGGCTTGGTTTGCCAGTTAGTTATCACTGTGAATGAGTTTTTTTACGACAGGTAAAACCTTTTAGATATTCTTTAGATTTCTGGCCATTTCCGTTACATTTGTTTACATAAACTCAGAATAAGATATAAAAATTAGTTATTTAAAATACTTTCCCTGAAAACGATCCCAAAGAAAAGATAAAATTCTCAGAAGATGCTGGTTAAATTTCCCATCTATAGGGGAATCATGTTTTAGCCTTGAATAAGTAGCCACTATTGAAAATATTGAAAAGACCGTGAAAATTCCCAGCAGTATCCTGACGCTCGTACTCGGGATCACCTTAACCTTAATTAGTCTCTGGTATGGCCAAAATCATGGCTTAATGCCCGTGGCCGCTTCCGAAGATGCTCAGGAGATAGATAATATCTTTAATCTGATGATGACCATCGCCACGGGACTATTTTTAATAGTTGAAGGCGTGATTATCTATATAGTGATTCGCTTTCGCCGTAAACCGGGGGATCAAACCGACGGGCCGGCAGTGGAGGGCAATGTCCCCCTAGAAATCTTCTGGACAGCCATCCCGACGGTAATCGTTTTTATCCTTGCCGTCTATAGCTTCGAGATTTATAACAATATCGGCGGTCTCGATCCCTTGATTTCCAAGGGTGGCAAAGGAGAAATCGCCCACCACGGTCATCACCACGGCACGATGATGGCCATGGGCGGCGATCGCAGAGTAGCCCTAGGTATCGGCAATTCCTACGATGGTGAAGGAGTTCCCCCCCTAGTGGTCAATGTTAAAGGTATTCAATACGCTTGGATCTTCACCTATCCTGAAACCGGCATTGTTTCCGGGGAACTGCACGCTCCCGTCAATCGCCCCGTGCAACTGAATATGGAAGCGGGAGATGTGATCCATGCTTTCTGGGTTCCCCAATTGCGTCTAAAACAGGACGTTATCCCCGGACAGGAAACGGTGTTATCGTTCACATCCAACCAAATTGGTCAATATCCGATCATTTGTGCGGAACTTTGCGGGGCCTATCACGGCGGCATGAAATCTAGCTTTGTAGTTCACTCCCAAGGGGATTACGACCAATGGGTGCAGGATAACACGATCGCCGAAGTTGACAGCGATCGAACTGTAGCCATGACCACTAAAGATCGCTCTGATAGTCAATATTTGACCCCCTACACCGAAGAAATGGGCATAAACGGTGAAATCCTCGCCCAAGTTGCCCATCAGCAGCAAATGTAATTTTTCTTGTCATCTAAAATCTTGGCCTTATGACAGCATCAACGGAAATAACCACCCCAGCAACCGTTCCCGAGGTGATCCATCACCGCAAGTGGACGGATTACTTTACTTTCTGCACCGATCATAAAGTCATCGGTATTCAATATCTGGTGACTGCCTTTCTTTTCTTCTTTATTGGCGGTGCTTTCGCGGAAGTGCTGCGGACAGAATTAGCCACTCCCGACCCCGATTTCGTCTCCCCAGAACTATATAACCAATTCATGACCATGCACGGAACGATCATGATCTTTCTTTGGATCGTTCCGGTTGGGGCGGGTTTTGCCAATTATCTCATTCCCCTGATGATTGGGGCGGAAGATATGGCTTTTCCTCGTCTTAACGCTGTGGCTTTCTGGCTTAATCCCCCCGGCGGGCTGCTATTATTATCCAGTTTCTTTGTCGGCGCACCCCAGTCCGGTTGGACTTCCTACCCACCTTTAAGCTTAATTAGCGGCAAATGGGGCGAAGAATTGTGGATTTTGAGCCTTTTATTGATCGGGACTTCTTCGATTTTAGGCTCGATTAATTTCATCACCACGATCCTGAAAATGCGGATTCCTGAGATGGATTTGTACAGTATGCCGCTATTTTGTTGGGCAATGCTGGCCACCTCGACTCTGGTACTGCTTTCCACCCCCGTTCTCGCTTCTGCTCTCGTTCTCTTGTCCTTTGATTTAATCGCCGGCACGAGCTTTTTTAACCCTGCCGGCGGCGGCGATCCGGTGGTTTATCAGCATATGTTCTGGTTTTACTCCCATCCTGCCGTTTATATCATGATCTTGCCCTTTTTCGGCACGATATCGGAGATATTACCGGTTCACGCCCGCAAACCGATTTTTGGTTATCGAGCGATCGCCTATTCCAGTCTCACCATCTGTTTCTTGGGTTTAATCGTTTGGGCCCACCATATGTTCACCAGCGGCACCCCCGGCTGGTTACGGATGTTTTTCATGGCGGCAACCATGTTAATCGCCGTTCCCACGGGCATTAAAATCTTTAGTTGGTGTGCCACTCTTTGGGGGGGTAAACTGAGTCTCAATACGTCTTTATTATTTGGGATCGGTTTCCTGTCTTCCTTCCTCATCGGTGGTTTGACCGGGATTATGTTGGCTTCTGTTCCCTTCGATATCCACGTCCACGATACCTATTTTGTCGTCGGTCACTTCCATTATGTACTATTTGGTGGTACGGCAATGGCCCTGTTTTCTGCCGTTTACCATTGGTTCCCGAAAATGACCGGACGGATGTATAACGAGACTCTCGGTCGTATTCACTTTGTTCTCAGTTTTATCGGTTTGAATTTAACTTTCATGCCGATGCACGAATTGGGATTATTGGGTATGAACCGTCGTATTGCTCTGTATGATGTGCAGTTTCAGGATTTAAATGTTCTTAGTACCGCAGGAGCTTATATTCTCGGTATATCGAGTATTCCCTTCGCTATTAATATGGTCTGGAGTGCCTTTAAAGGTCAACCCGCCGGCCGTAATCCTTGGCGCGCTTTAACCCTAGAATGGCAAACCTCCTCTCCCCCAATTATCGAGAATTTCGAGGAAATGCCGATTCTTTGGTCCGGCCCCTACGATTACGGTATTGATATGGAAGAATCGGAAGCAGAGGAATCAGTACAAGATATCCTCGCTGAAGTGGGCGCCGAATCGCAATAATCAGTTATCAGTTATCAGTTATCAGTTATCAGTTCACTGATTGCTGTTTACCGAAAAAAAGCTTCCCACTTCCCACTGAAAAAAAGCTCCCCGTCTCCCGTGTAAACTAAGGACATTCAATCATGCAAGGTTCAACGCTCGAAGATTCTCAACTCTCTGTCAATTATCATCAGGAAACGGTGGAACACGGACATCATGGCCACCCAGATCATCGCTTATTCGGTGTGGTTTTGTTTCTAGTGGCGGAAAGTTCCATCTTTTTAGGCTTATTTGCCGCTTTCTTGTTCTACCGTACCATGTTACCCGTTTGGCCCCCCGCCGGCACGCCAGAATTAGAGTTAACCCTACCGACAATTAACACGATTATTCTGGTGTCCAGTAGTTTTGTTATGCACATAGGACAAAAGGCGATTAAACAAAACAATAATGCCGGTTTACAATTGTGGTTCGGTATTACTGCCCTGATGGGAATTATCTTCCTTTGTGGTCAAGGATACGAATATTATCACGCTGAATTCGGTCTGACAACTAATGTTTTCACCAGCGCTTTTTATGCCTTAACCGGATTCCACGGTCTCCACGTTACCTTCGGTTTAGTGCTGATTCTATCTGTCCTCTGGCGTTCTCGTCAAAAAGACCACTATTCTAGTCAATCTCACTTTGGTGTGGAAGCGGCAGAATTATACTGGCATTTCGTCGATGTGGTCTGGATTATCCTGTTTTTACTGGTGTATATCTTGAGATAATTTTTGTTATTTGGTAGGAGAAAAGGGCGATCGCTTGATCGCCCTTTTTTCTGTATTTCAATTTACAGCAGTTATCCTATAGGTTATACTTCATTTTTATGAGAAATGCCGTAACTGGTAACTGATCACTGATAACTGATAATTAACGACGACCGAATAAACTCCAACCTTTGCCACCACTAACGGCCGGTTCAGCTTTTTCAGCGACGGGAGCAACTTCTGCGGGGTTTTCCTCACCGGAAAGATTAGAAAGATCGTAGTTTTCTACTAGGAAAAGAGACGCTTTTTCAATAGTAGAATGATCCCAGAAAAGGGTGGAAGGTAACTCTTGACCGACCCAATCTTCTAGATCACCCACCATCGTTACCGCATCGATAGAATCTAAACCATAACGGGTTAAAGGTTCAGTCACATTAATCGTTTTTGCATCCAAAGATAACTGATCGGCTAACTGTTTAACTAACCAATTTTGTACGAGATTATTAAGATTGGAGTTGGAGTTCATGGGTTTTTTCCTCGGTAGTTTGTGAAGGGGCTAATTGAAAAGGCACGATCGAAAAATGTTGATTTTCTCGATATAATTTCAGCAATTCTTGGGCAACATTTTCTACATACACCTCAGATAGAGTGTAAGGCAGCGGCCGCAGAGTTCGCAGTAATCGGTGTAAACTCAACACCAACCATTCCCCCCGGGCAAAAAATTCACCCAAGATGGAACGATTATAAAGCCAAGTGTGTAAACAAGCAGAAGCGGCGTGTAAAGTACAGTATTTCTTGGCAATCTCGAACAATTCGGGTGATTGGTCGTGACCATACTCGAATTTCGATTGACTAATCTGTTCATCGTGAGCATTTAGTTCCTCTAAAACTAAATTACCCAACATCAACAGATTTTCTAATACTTCCGGGTCCACCTCCTGAGAATCTTTCAATCCTTCCAGCATATCAAGGGCAATCTCTAAACCCTGTAGGGAATCATCCATTCCCCGGCCAAATAATTCTAAATTATTGGGTTCAAAGGGAGGAACTGACTTTTCTAGGCTAAAAATCGCCTCTAAACGGGTTTTTAACGCCGACATGGTGCGCGAGTTGCGTTTAGCCCGATATTTGGTTAAAGGACGCAATTGTAGGATTAAAGCATGAAGATTGACGATCGAACTGCCGTCAAACATACTGATAATCGAATTATCCCGCAGTAGCTTCTGGAAGATGCCGAATTCGTGTTCTTCTCGCATATAAAAACGCGATCCCAAGACCACATAAACACTATTAACCATCTCCTCCAGACGGACGGTGACAAAATATTTTACCACCGAAGCCCAGACGCTAAACTGTTCGGGGATAATATGAAAACCTCTCGCGGCCGGAATCGTCTCGCAATCACAAATAAGGATGTCAAGGAAAGCATCCACGAGAGTGCGCCGGGGTTGGGGCAAATCCATCACAGTTTTGTTATAGATTACCCGATTAACGGCAAAACCGAGGGTAGTTCTTAAAGCGGTATCGGCTGCCCCGTGGGAAAAAGCAGCGCACAACATTCGGGTAATCTGGAAACCTTTCAGGGCTAATTCTAAACCGTCTCCCTCCTCGCGTAAACGCATGGAATCGGGGACGAAACAATCCTTAAAACCAATGCCACTCATATCCGAGGCCCGCACGCCATGGGTGTATATTTTCGGCAAATTATAGTATTTTTCGGGGTCTAATTGCCGTTTATCGACCATAAATAGGGTTAAACACTTTGGCCCGCCGTTAGCATCGGTTTTCGCCAAAATAAAGGAAACTCCAGAGATAGTCGCCCGGTTAATCGGCCATTTCTCTCCATTGAGAATATAACCTCCTTCCACCTTCGTCGCGGTCAGATCACCATTGATCAGATCGCTGCCGTGTTCCTTTTCCGAGTAACCCAGACACATCGCCCCATAGTCATCCATGATAAAACGGGCGAGCTTCTGTTTCTGTTCTGGGGTTCCCGCCATCCAGTTTAAAAACGACCAGAATAGGGTAGTAAAAGCGATGCCGATAGTTTGATCCCGTCGAGAAAGTACCCGCACAAAAGCGACAAATTCCTCAAAAGAGGTAAATTCACCGCCGCAATCGGTGGGAATGTAGTAGTGTTGGAGTTTCCAGTCGTATAACCAGCGAATTTCCTCGTGGGGAAATTCTTCGCTCTCGTCAATTTCGATCACCCGCTTGTAGGATAGAGGGTTATCGGGATTGAGAGGATCGCCTAAGTCTTTTTCCAGTGCTTCAGCAGTCCAGTATTGCTTAAGCTTTTTCATAGTGCCTCTAGGACAGATACAATGTGCTTTTCGTCAATGCCTTCGGTTAGAAGACCCGACCATGCACAAAAATTAATGACCATTCTAGACTTTTGGCCGTACAATGGCAACAATTCTTAATTTCCCCTTTACCTTAAATGTGCTAGAAACCCCCTGGGTGGGGTGCTAGACTACCCTCTGCGGTAATTATGCCCAAATTGAGGTGATTAAACCGCACAGTGCGGTATTAGGTTTTATTGAGGCGGTGTGAGACCGATGGGGATTGGGATAGTAGGATGGAGGAGGCTGCTAGACCGCAGGAAGGGGTATGATTAATAGTTATGCGGCTCGTTCCCTGTTCATACTTTTTCCTTGAATGTAATATTCAACTGGCAGATTACGATTAGAATGTTTAAGGTATAAGTTTTGCTTGCCATAGGGTTTAGAAGTCTAGGAGCAATATGATGATGGAATCAATAGATGAACGGATAGATGCCAAAATTGGTGAGGTTCGTACTGAATCTATCGATCTCAGCTTTGGAGAAATCATCAGTTTATATTCTCAAAATGAACTCATTATTCAACCGGAATATCAAAGGTTATTCCGATGGTCTAATCAACAAAAGTCTCGTTTAATAGAATCTATACTTCTTGAGTTGCCAATACCACAGATATTTACTATTGAGAACTCAGATGGGGTTTTGGAGTTAATTGATGGCTTACAACGCCTTAGCTCTGTGATTCAATTCATTGATGCCAATGTACTGAATTTCACTGATATAGATGGAGAAAAGCTGAAATCTCTAAAGTTAGAAGGTTGTGATCAGATTTCAGAACTTAATAATCTGACTTTTGAAGATTTATCATTGAGACTCAAGCTTAGGATTAAAAGATCCTCTGTAAGGACAGTAATTATTAAAAGGCAAAGTAATTCTTTTCTGCGTTATGAAATGTTCAAGAGGTTAAATACTGGGGGATCAATTCTAGCTCCACAGGAAATTCGCAACTGTTCTTCTAGGATGTTTGGTGAGCCAGGTATAAAGTTCTATAGGTTTCTCCAAGAAAGATCCTCCTATTCAAACTTTAAGACTTGCATAGATACATTGTCTCAATCAGAAAAAGAACAAAAGGGAGACGAAGAGCTTGTCTTAAGATTTTTTGCCGCAAAAAATGCTCAAGATCTCTTCCGGGGGAGTGTGAGAGATTGGTTAGACACATACATGGAAAATATATTATTTGAAGAAATACAATTTGATTATTCTACTGAAACACAAGACTTTAATAGATTATTTGATTACTTGAGCCAAATTCTTGGCAGTGGTGCTTTTGTTCGATATCGCGATCAATCACCAATTGGTGCTTTAGCTCCAGCTTATTTTGAAGCTGTTACAATTGGCGTGTTTAGGATACTAGAAAGATTAGAGAATCTGGATAATTCTTCTGTTAGGGATGAAATAATCAAAATTGTTCAGTCAAACAGCTTTAAGGATAATATTGGACCTGGAGCTAACTCCAGAACTAAGCTTTATAATAGAATTGGATGTATTCAAGAAGGTTTAAATAAACTCAGCTTGTGGAGTAATTTTTAATGAGCAACTGGGAGAATGAGATCGAGGCTGATCTCAACTGGAGAGAAGGAGAACTGGCTGCAATTAAAATTCAAATATTAACGACTGATAGGGTTAAGCATCCTGTAAGGTATGAAGCTCTCTTGAGAGCTATTACTACTTTGCTATATGCTCACTATGAAGGTTTTTGTAGATTTGCATGGCATTTATACCTCGATACAATTCAAAGGCAAAATATTAAACGCAATCAATGCCGTGAGGAGGTTATAAAGCTATCGCTAAGGAAGCGCTTTAAAGAACTTGGAGGTGATTTGTCAGCAGATGGAGTTTGGAGCTTTTTTTCCAACGAATTGCCAGCTTTAATTAATGAGAATATTGAATTCAATATTCGCTTAGAAGCAGATAGCAATTTAAAGCCTATGCTGCTTAAAAAGAACTCTACAGATGCTGGTTTATCATGCTCAATGGTGGATCAACATGAGCTTTTACTTAAGACATTAGTAAGCAGGAGAAATAATATAGCTCATGGGCAGAAAGAGATAATTCATGATCTGACTGAGTATAACAAGTATGAAAATGCGGCTTTGGAAGCTATGTATGAGCTAGGACTATCTGTAATTGATTGCTTAGATAATCGGAAGTATTTGAAACCATCAAATCCGCCTAGCTCATCATGAAATCTACGCATTTTAATCGCTGTAGGGTGCGTTCCCTAATGTGGCTCCTACTGCTGCACCGATAGTGATTAAACCGCTGACTCATATCATTTTTCAAAAGTGATGACAGACTTAGTTGATTATTCCAAAGTGCAATTCCTCTCTGAGAGCGGAATTGCACTTTCAGATGTTAATCACGACTATTGAAAATTGGTATCAATTTCTTTTTCAACCAGATTTTGGAATACCAGCTATTATACTAAATCCGTTGAGTATAGGCTACATATCAGGAGAGGCACTCATGCAAGAGGCACTCATGCAAAACTGAGAATAAATAATCAGTTTTTAATAACCGGATTTAGTATTAGTTGTTGAGCAACTGAAGTAAGGTGGGCATTGCCCACCCTATTGTTGTATGGATGTAAGTTGGATTGCAAGCTCCAGTTTTTAACCAGGGAACCAATCTTCATCAAGAATTTTCTCAATTGTCCAAGGACAGTCAACTGGTAAAGTTAATCCACTTTTGCGGCTCGCTTTTCCCAGAGCTTTTTGATAACAATAAACAAACCGTTCTAAGGCATGATTGTAGATTACCTTAGAGCGAAACAGCAAGCTCAATTCCAATCTGAAATTATCTATCTCGTCTGTCCAGTGGGGTAGGTAGTAAGGATGATTCCAGTAGGCGTAAAGTAGCAGGTGACTGAGGAGTTGAATAAGAAAAGAAAGCTTTCTGCTTTGTATTTGCGTTCATCCACCATTTCCTCTAATTCCTCGGCTAAAGTTTGCCAATCTAAAGTATTGCGATCAGGCGATCGCAGTTTTGCTGCTTGGTCTTGCAGCCAAGCTACATAGTCTTTTTCATATAGGGTTTCAGCCATTAATTTTACCTCTATACTAATCTTTTTTTATCCTATCAAAATATACATCTCATTGTATAGCTCAAGCACCAAGAAAATGCTCGTTATTGAAATATTACATCCCATCATGCAGTCAATAGACCTCTGGTAAAAATCAAAAATTGTTGTTAGGGTTAGTGCGATGCCGAAGGCACTGCGTAGCAGTACGCCATCGCTGTAGGGTGCGTTCCCTGATGTGGCTCCTACCGCTGCACCGATAGTGATTAAACCGCAAAGTGCGGTATTGGGTTTTATTGAGGGGGTGTTAGACCGATGGGGGTGGGATATTAGGACAGAGGGGGTGGCTCGACCGCAGAGAGCGCTATAATTAATATTTAGATGCCTCCATGGCTAACTTGAAGTGAGAGTATATGTTTAAAGAAACTACTTATTTGCATAAGTTCAGTTATTTTCTTGGATTGGTTCGAGAGATTGGTGACTGGAATTTCCTATACCGCTATGTAATACGAGGATTTTATAAAATAACCAAGCTCAACCAGAAAATGGTTCTATTTAATAATGTAGAAATGACTCTGCCCTATGATAGTCGATTCGGAACGGAAATTTTCCTCAAGGGAAGCAAGTTAGATTGGGGATCTGAAATTATCCTTCATCGGTTCTTAGATATTAATAAAGACTTTATTGATGTTGGGGCTAATATTGGTTATTATAGTTTACTGGCTGCTCCTTCATCTAATCAGGTTTATGCCTTTGAACCCGATCCGAGAATGGTTGAACACTTAAAGAGAAATCTTTCCCAGTTTCAAAATTGTCATATTCTAGAAGAAGCACTTTTTTCCGAGCCTGGCACTATGGATCTTAATTTGAACTCAATGCCTGAACTAAATTCGCTGGTTAGGTATAGTCCCCAAGAGAACAAGGTGACAGTCAAGGTAAATACTTTAGACAAATTGATGTCTGATTATCCGTTACTAAGTGTTTCCTGTATCAAAACAGATGCTGAAGGAGCAGACTTCGATATACTAATGGGTGGCAAAAATCTTCTCATTCGAGATCAGCCTTTGGTCTTGTCGGAAATTTATCCGACAAACAAGCTCCTTGAATTCCTTAAATCTATTGAATTTACCTGTTTTGCTTTCGTCAAATCTAAGGATGAGAATGGAGATAATTTCCAACCAAAATTCATCAAGATTGAAACAAAACCGATCAACTCTCGCATTAAAATGATTTTCTTAGTTCCTCCTAGGCTCTTGTCAAGGTTTGAAGAGCTAAAAGATGTCTAACACTTCGCCACCGCGGACGAAACAGAGCTTATTTCTAGGATAGCGATCATCATAGCTATAGGGTGCGTTCCTTGATGTGGCTCCTACTGCCGGACCGATAGATTTTGGGGAACGCACCATGCTCATTAAACATCTCCAAAAATTATAACCTGATCACAGCCTGCTTTGGGTCTATATACTAACTAAATAGTTCGATAGCTCAAATGTATATCTATCGTTGCTAATTCAATTTCACTGAAAAAATATCAGGGCTCTTCTCGACTTTGTGTGATAATTTTTGCTTATGGAATCTTGAAATGCTTATCGGGCAAGACGTTTAGGGCTATTTTAACGTTCGGCGATGACTTCGGCGTGAGATCAGTAGTTCGACAAGCTCACTAACACGAACGCTCAGTCGAGCCGAGGAAGAAACTATCAGTATAGACCTCGTTTCCACACATAAACCAGAAGAGCTGCCAGTTTTCCTAGCCATTGCCTCATAACTGATATATTTCCTGAAAAACTGGGCAATCTAGGACTAGACAGCATCGTGATAAAGGGGATAAGACTTTGGACTCTGCTAACGCTCAGAAAATTCTCGGCTATTTCATCGAAGAAGCAAAAGAACACCTGGAAACTTTGGAACAGGGGATTTTAGACTTAGGCAATCTCGTCAACAACAATGAACAGATGAACGAGATGTTTCGTGCCGTCCATTCCGTCAAGGGGGGGGCGGCCATGTTAGGTTATGGCAGTATCCAAAAAACTGCTCACCGTCTTGAGGATGCTCTTAAAATACTGAAAGAAAATCCTATAGAAGTCGATCAAAAATTAGAGTCTTTGTTCCTCAAGGGTTATGATCTGCTTCAGATATTGATCGATAAGCTGCAGAGTCCCTTGGGTTTGCAAGGCGAGGAAGCTGACGCTATCGTTAAAAACGGTGAAGCGACTTTTGCCGAATTACACGCCCATCTTCACTATCTTCTGGGCCAAGGAAAATCGACCCCAGCTATTGCGGCGGCCTCTTCTATTTCTATCAGCGTCAGAGATATCCTCAAACAGATGTTACAACTGTTCAAACAGCAAGAAACCAGCGCTTCCCGTCAGCAATTACAAAAATTAATTTTACCTCTGTCTAAATTGGCTTCAGAACAGCAACAATGGCAATATTTAGTTAAAAATGCCCAATCGGCCCTGGCTAACCCCAAACATTCCTATCGTACTCTCGCCCCAGTTATTATTAAGGAATTAAAACAAGCTAGTGATTTATTAGAATGGGGTCGCGGGGAAGAAATCACCGTCAGTCAAGAATTGCAATTATTAGCCACCGCCAAATTACCACAAATCCTGATTACCCTGGAACCAGAATTAGTAGCTAGTACCCTGCTGCAAATGTTCAATCGCCAACAGGTCTCGCAACTGGTACAGTTATTACAAACGAGACGTTAACAGCTGCCCCGGCGTAACTAATTGTGCGCCAACCGAGGTGGCAATAATCCTCGATGGTGAATTGGGATAGAGCCAAACCAGAAAAAGCTAAGATATGGCAAGATAAAAACTTAATGCTGACGGCTGACCAATATCAGACCTAAGGCAGCATCTCTTGAGTCACCGGTCAAGCCGGGATTTACTGAGAGTAAGCGATCTGCTAGAGTTTTAACGTTGGTTAAATTTCTCGGGCAGAGAAAACAAACAAAACCATAATGGTGTTACTGGGTGTGTGGAAGTGCTTAAAAATCTCAATTTTTCGAGGCGATACTCCTCGCTGGCCCTGCTGCTGGCTATTTTCGGATTATTTCACGGGACGGTCATGGCCCAAGAAGAACCCCCAGAGACGGTTTTTCCCCGCGTCGAGCAGCTAGTACAGTCTCCTCCTGCGACGGGAGAAACTACTCCACCCGTGGCACCGGCACCGGAAACCCCGACGGAAACCCCAACGGAAACCCCAACCCCTCCAGAAACTCCCCCAACCTCCCCACCAGCGCAGGCCGAGGAGTCGCGAGTTTTGGTGGCTGAAGTGGTAGTACAAGGGGCCGATCGAGAATTAGAAAATCTAGTTTATAATACCATTCGCACCCGACCCGGACGAAGCACGACTCGATCGCAACTACAAGAAGATATTAACGCCGTTTTTGCCACGGGATTTTTTGCCGATGTGCGTGCAGTTCCCCAAGATACGCCCCTAGGGGTGCGAGTTACCTTTGAGGTGCAACCTAACCCCGTTTTTCAGGGTGTACAGATTCAAATTGCCCCGGAAACCGTGGACAAATCGATTTTACCTGCCGGGGTGGTCGAGGAAATTTTCGCCAGTCAATACGGCAAAACCCTGAATTTGCGGGAATTACAGGCGGGGGTCAAAAAAATCAATGACTGGTACAGCAAAAACGGCTATGATCTAGCCCAGGTGATTGGTGCGCCGCAAGTCACTCCCGATGGTCGGGTGATTCTGGTCATTTCCGAAGGTTTAATCGAAAAAATTCAAGTACGTTATTTTAACGTCGAACAGGAACCGGTCAAGGCTAAAACCAGAGAATTTATCATTACTAGGGAAATGCGCCTAAAAGCGGGGGATATTTTCAACCGCAATACTGCCCAACAGGATTTACAGCGTGTTTTCGGTCTCGGTTTATTCGAGGATGTGCGTCTGTCTTTTTCCCCCGGCAGCGATCCAAGGGAGGTGATTGTTAACGTCGATGTGGTAGAAGGTAATACTGGTTCCCTGGCTGCTGGGGGCGGTATTAGCTCGAATGCGGGCTTATTCGGCACTGTCAGCTATCAACAGCGCAATTTTGGCGGTAATAACCAAACTTTAGGGGCAGAAGTCCAGTTAGGGGAACGGGAATTTTTATTTGATCTGAGTTTTTCCGATCCTTGGATTGCCACGGATAATTTCCGCACTTCCTACACGGTGAACGTTTTCCGGCGACAGTCGATTTCTCTGGTTTATGATGGGGAAGATTCCTCAATTCGGACTCTTAACGACAATGATAGTCCCCGTATCGTCCGGACGGGTGGCGGTATTACTTTTGTCCGTCCTTTGGCCCCTGATGTGTTTACGAAACCAAAATGGGTGGTTTCCCTAGGCTTTAACTATCAACAGGTACAGGTGCAAAATGCCAATGGTGACATCTCCCCTCTGTCTGCACCTCTCAACGGTTTTGGCAGTCAACAACTGTCCTTTAGTTCCTCTGGGATCGATGATCTACTTTCCCTAAATATTGGCGCTATTCAAGATTTTCGCGACAATCCCCTGCAACCCACCAGTGGTTCCTTCCTGCGTCTAGGTTTAGAACAAACTATCCCAGTCGGTTCTGGCAGTATTTTCGGCACTCGTGTTCGGGGTAGTTACAGTTACTTTATCCCCGTTCGCTTTATTAATTCCTTTAATCTCTTTGAAACCGATATTTTTAAAGGTCAGCAATCCCTCGCTTTTAATGTGCAAGCAGGGACAGTATTAGGCGATTTACCCCCCTACGATGCTTTTATTGTGGGGGGTAGTAACTCTGTACGGGGTTACGCCGAGGGAGAAGTGGGTAGCGGTCGCAGTTATTTCCAAGCGACGGCCGAATATCGTTTTCCCATTGTCGCCATTATCGGGGGGGCTTTATTTGTCGATTTCGGCACTACTGTTGGTTCCCAAGGGGATGTCCTCGGTCAACCCGGGATTGTCCGGGATTTACCCGGTACCGGTCTCGGTTACGGTTTGGGTGTTCGGGTACAATCTCCCGTCGGCCAAATTCGGGTTGACTACGGTTTTAATGTCGATGGTGGTTCTCGTCTCCATTTCGGTATCGGGGAACGATTCTAATCAGTTATCAGTTATCAGTTATCGATAAATTTAGTTCTTTTTGTTGTTCACTGATAAAAGCTTTATTACTTGATAATTATGGTTTCTACTATCTCTAAACAATTTGAATTATCGGGAATTGGACTGCATTCGGGGGAGATAACACGGGTGCGCGTCTGTGGGGCAAATCCAGGGGAAGGACGTTATTTTGTCCGCAGAGATCTAGCCAATCAACCGATTATTCCCGCTCTAGTTTCTTCGGTTTACCAAACGACTTTATCAACAGAATTGGGACAGGGAGAAGCAAAGGTTAGAACCGTTGAGCATTTATTAGCGGCCTTAACCGCTTTGGGGGTAGAGGATGCTCGCATTGAGGTGGATGGTGCGGAAATTCCTCTCCTTGATGGTTCGGCCAAAATCTGGGTGGCAGCGATCGAAAATGCCGGTTTAAATAACTCTTTTTCTCCATCAGATTTAACTATTTCTCAACCGATTTGGTTGTACGAAGGAGATGCTTTTGTAGCGGCGATTCCTTCCCCTGAATTACGTTTTACCTACGGCATCGATTTTACCTATAAACCGATCGGTAATCAATGGTATAGTTGGAGTCCTGATCAAGAAAGTTTTCGAGATGCGATCGCGGATGCCCGGACTTTCGGTTTTGCCGATCAAATTGAATATCTGCAAAAGGCTGGTTTAATTAAAGGAGGCAGTTTAGAAAATGCTTTGGTCTGCGATCAAAATCAATGGTTAAATCCTCCTTTACGCTTTGATAATGAGCCAGCAAGACATAAATTATTGGACTTAATTGGTGATTTGAGTTTACTGGGAACCATTCCCACCGCTCATTACATGGCTTTTAAAGCCAGTCATAAACTTCACGTTCAATTAGCTAAAGCAATTCAGGGTTAATTAGGGTTTGCGGCAAAAAGTTTTTCGTGGGGGTAGGGTGGAGGGATTCCCCTTCCCTTAATTCCTCGAGATAAAAACGTAAAATCCTGCCTGAGTTGATTAACTCCCCATAACGAGCAGTCTCTACGCTTTCCACTGAACGCCGAGGATAAATAACTACTCCCTGCCAGTTGTTGCTTAAGTCCGTTTGGTGGAGATAGAGGAAGATCTCACTGAGGTTATAATGTTAAATATTTAGACTATTGAGAGGTTTTTAATGGCTTCCATTACTGTTAATATCTCAGATGAGCAGTTTCGACGATTACAACAGTTAGCTCAGAACAGTCAAGTTTCCCCTGAAGACTTACTCAGTGCCAGCATAGAAGATTGGTTAGCTTGTCCTGAAAACGAATTTACTCAAGCATCAAGCTATGTACTCAAGAAAAACGCTGAACTTTATCGTCGTTTAGCATGATACGCTATCTAACATTAGTGGAAGTCCTCGATTTACATCATCAAATTATTCAACAGTCCCAAGGAGCTATGGGTATTCGTGACCTAGGTTCTTTAGAGTCTGCTATTGCTCAACCACGCATGACATTTGGCGGGCAGGATCTTTATCCGACAATTGTTGATAAAGCTTCAGCTTTGGGATTTTCAATTGTGATGAATCACCCATTTCTTGATGGCAACAAGCGCACTGGTCATGGGGCAATGGAAACATTTCTTGTGTTGAATGGACTGGAGATTAATGCTTTTGTAGATGAGCAAGAACGAGTCATTTTAGCTTTAGCCTCTGGTGAATTAGAACGTGTTGCCTTTACCAATTGGTTACGGCAAAACGTTGGAGCAAGCTAACACCGTGTTGGATTCGACCTTACCAAAGTGATTTATAAAAGCCAAAGTTTGGCGGCTGCCGCTCAACTTAGAATGGGATGACGAATTAACAGCTTTTTCGGTAACTTTTCCCCAATTAAGAGAAGACTTGAGACATTTTCAGTGTTGCTGATTTTTACTTGATGGCTACCGGCAAAAGATAGCCACCAGCAATTGTATCAATTTGTAAAAGATGGTTGACGTTTGTGCCAATCGGTGGCCTGTTCGTAGGCGTGGGCGACGTGAAATAATTGATCTTCGCGCAGCACATTACCCACTAATTGTAAACCAATCGGCAAACCTTGCCCATCAAAACCGCAGGGAAGACTTAACCCGGGTAAACCGGCTAAATTGACGGGAATAGTCATTAAATCCGATAAATACATACTCAGAGGGTCCGCCGTTTTTTCCCCAGCTTTAAAAGCTGTGGTCGGTGAAGTGGGAGAAACTAACACATCTACCGATTGAAAAGCTCGATCGAAATCCTCTTTGATCAAAGTCCTCACCTTTTGCGCTTTCAGGTAATAAGCATCATAATAACCCGCCGAGAGGGTATAGGTTCCCAACATAATCCGGCGCTTGACTTCCGCACCAAAACCCTTGGCGCGAGTCTTGGTGTACATATCAATCAAACTATCGGCATCTTCCCGAATACCGTATTTAACCCCATCGTAACGGGCTAAATTCGCCGATGCTTCCGAGGGGGCGATAATGTAGTAGGTGGGCAATCCGTAACGGAAACGGGGACAGGAAATCTCTTTAATTGTGGCACCGAGGGCCTTTAACTGCGCTAAAGCTTGATTAACTGCCTCGGCAACCACCTGATCCAAACCTTCCCCGAAAGTTTCCTTAATTACGCCAATTTTTAGCCCTTTTAAACTGGTTTTCAGGAATTGGCTATAGTCGGGAATCGGCAGATTGAGACTGGTGGAATCTTGGGGATCGTAACCTGCGATCGCTTGTAATAAAATCGCCGCATCTTCCACAGTACGACCAAAAGGACCAATCTGATCAAGAGAAGAAGCGTAAGCCACCAAACCAAAGCGAGAAACCAAGCCATAGGTCGGTTTTAGCCCAACAACGCCACAAAATGAAGCTGGTTGACGAATTGAGCCACCGGTATCCGATCCTAGGGCCACCACGCATTCTTGAGCGGCCACAGCCGCAGCCGAACCCCCGGAAGAGCCTCCAGGCACCCGGGATAAGTCCCAAGGATTAGCAGTAACGTGATAACCGGAGTTTTCGGTGGAACTCCCCATGGCAAACTCGTCTAAATTGGTTTTACCGACGATAACTGCCCCTAAATCTCGTAATTTTTGGGTAACGGTGGACTCGTAGGGGGGGACAAAATTCTCTAAAATCCGAGAAGCGCAGGTGGTGGGGATACCCTTGGTGCAGAGATTATCTTTTAGCGCGATGGGAATACCTGCTAACAGATGCAGAGATTCACCCCTGGCGATTTTCTCGTCCACTTTTCGGGCTTGTGCGAGGGCTAAATCCGGGGTTAAATGGAGAAAGCTTTTTACTTGTGGTTCGAGCGCTTCGATGCGAGCGAGAAATTCTGTAGCGATTTCGACGGCTGTTTTTTCTTTATTAACGAGTTGTTGATGCAGTTGACGAATCGAAGTCATGTTCAGTTACCGGTTACAACCACCGTCAGGAGCAAGCAACAACCCCGGACAGCAAAGACTATTTTAGCGTCAGTTTGGCCGTCGGTCAGCTAATCCCCTAAAATTAAAGGAAAGCCTCGGAGAAAAACTAGAGTTATGACTTTTAATATCCGACAATTAGATAATTTAGACTACGATGAAGCCGAACCCTTATTAGAAGATTATATTACTGGAGCGATCGAAGAATATATCAATTCGCCAGAAGGACAGGCCTATTATCAAGAAAAACAAGAAGGTGGTGGTTGGATTGCCACCTTTATCGAGTGTGGCTATCTCTATGAAAGTTATACCCTTGCTACCATGACTAAGGCAGATGTGCAGATCTTAATGGAGAAGATTTTACCACGCAAAATTACTGTCCTCGATCCGACGGAAACGGAAGATGCTATCCCTGAATTAATTAGTTTTTGGCAATTTCTAGGACGAGAATATAAATTAACTCAGGCTAAGGCTATTATTAAATATTTAGAGCAATTAGGAGATCGCTTTAGTCAACTGATGAACAATCCCAACAGTGGCGGTTTTATGAAAAATCTCCTGTTACAAGCGCATCAGCAGGGTTTTGATATCACCAGTCAGGAGGGTTTAACAGCTTTTCAAGAAAAATATAATGCTGAACAACGCGCCAAACAGCAAGCGGCAGCAATATTGAAACAAACGCCTCCAGTTGTTCCTAAATCGGAAAATGTTCCCAAGGCAATGCAGGCCAAATATCAAGAAATTATCGATATTACCGATAAATTTGCCGCTCAATATCTTAATGAAGAATACGCCCAACTTATTCGCCAATTAACCGCAACTTTAGCTCGTAAGCGTCCCTCTCCCCTAGAAAAAGGTAAGGCTAATTCCTGGGCTGCTGGCATTACTCACGCCCTAGGAATGGTCAATTTTCTCTTCGATCCTAGTCAAAATCCCCACATTTCGGCCACAGAACTTTATCAGGCTTTTGGGGTTGCTCAAAGTACAGGACAAGCTAAATCAAAACAAGTGAGAGATTTACTGAAGATGTCCTATCTTGACTCAGAATGGGCTTTACCAAGCAATTTGGAGAACCATCCTAGCACTACGGTCCGGCAGTTAATCAGTACCATGCTCGGTGATAATTAGGGTTTGCGGCAAAAAGTCTGTTGGTGGAGTTAGGAGGCACTCTTGCAGCAGTAGATTCCTGAATGACCCAATCTCGATCTAGTTTGCCGACTAGACTCTAGTTACCCTTCCAGTTAAACTATAGTAGTCAATAGTTATAAAGTTTTAAACGATCACCTATTGTCAGCCTTTTTAACTGGTCACTTTATTACCCACCTATGTTAGACAGTTTCTCCCCCCAAACCTCTAGCGTCGTCCTCGCTTCAGTGGCGGACTATTTCAAAGTCCTGTCGGAAGTCAGTCGCCTACAGATTCTCAGTTGCTTGCAATTAGGCGCGATGAATGGTAAAGAAATCGCTGAAGCTACCGGACTAGGTCAAGCCAATCTCTCCAAACACCTGAAAGCTTTAACCCAAGCGGGAATTATCTCGCGGCAACCCCAAGGAGTCAGCGTTTACTATCAAATTACCGACCCCGTGATCTATGATCTCTGTAAGGTGGTTTGCGATCGTATTAGTCAGCAAATGCGTCAACGGGCCAGAGAATTCGAGAGTCTGCCGGCTTTCCATCTCCCTAAATAAAGATTACCAAACCCTTGACATTTTGCCTCAATTATGATAGTGAAAAAATTTCCATGCTCCTAGAAGAACTTTGTCAACGCTATCGGGAGGGAGAAAGAGATTTTCGGGGGATTAATTTGCGGGAAGGCGACTTAACTAATATTATCCTCCCGGGAGTCAATTTTTGCCGTGCTGATCTGCGACAGGCGCGGTTAGGAAAAATACGCCTTGCGCGATCGCTGCTGAGAGAAGCGGATTTAAGTGAGGCGATTCTTTGGGGAGCAGATTTAAGTCAAGTGGACTTTTATCGAGCTTGTTTACGCGATGCGGACTTAAGCGGGGCTAATCTGATCGAAGCCAATTTAGAAGCCGCTTATTTAACCAAAGCCGTCTTAAACGGGGTTAATCTCAACAGTGCTAATCTCCAGCAGGCCCTATTAATCGATGCGGATTTTCGCTCCACTTCCGACCAACGCACGGACTTGGGCAAAACTAACTTTTGCGGAGCCGATCTCAACTATGCCAATCTGAGCGGCTCCCTGTTATATCGAGCTAATTTCGCCGATTGCCGACTTTGCCGGGTTAATTTTCGTGCTAGTCCCGAAAGAGACGGATTTATTACCGATCTCACCGGGGCCAGTTTCCGGGGTGCGGATCTCAGTTATGCCGATTTGCGCGGGGCAATTTTAGAAGATGTGGACTTGACTGATGCTGATTTAACTGGGACTTTGTTTTAATCTGGTAAGCTTTTTGCCGTGACCAGTAAACGGTAAACAGTGAAAAGATGTCATTTCACTTAAAACTCAAATCTGCTCACTGATAACTGCTCACTGATAACTGATAATTAAGGGTCGATTTATTTAAGGCTTGCTGAATAAATCTAAAAACCTTGTTGGATAAGACTTTTAGACTTTTTTTCCCTCAAAAAGTGCCAGCCATTGCGGGGATCGGGGGGAAAATTCTGGAACTTTTTCCCTGAAAATTAGGTAACTGACTACCTCAAAATCGGTAAAACCCCACACCCCACACCCGTTCGGCTGAGCTCACGGCCGAAGCCCACACCCCACACCCTGCCCCCAGGAAAAGCTTTTTGCCGCAAACCCTATTTAAAACCGACGGATGCTTGCCAAACAAAGGCCAGCAAGAGGAAAAATAGGGGAATCAGGGGCAAGACATCGACTAAGGGGTCGAAAATTTGGTATGCTTCCGGCAATTTGGCCAACAAAAGTGCAGTTTCCATCTCTCTATCTACCTTGACAAGAAAATTTTCAAACGTTTCCTGAAATTTTATCACGTTGGGGTAACATCTACGGCATCCTCAAGCCAAGGGGCAAAATCTTGGGCAAAAGTCCCCCCTAGGATAGATTGACGAATTTCACGCGTAAATCTGATTAATTCGGCGATATTGTGCAGAGATAAGAGAATATAACCCAACATTTCCCCCGATTTAATTAAATGATTCAGATAAGCACGGCTAAAGTGTTGACAGGTGTAACAGGGACAAGTCTCGTCTAAAGGGGCGAAATCCTCCTTAAAACGGGCATTTTTGAGGTTCCAACGCTCTCCCCGCACCAAAGCCGTGCCATGGCGACCAAAACGGGTAGGAATGACGCAATCAAACAGATCTATGCCACTAGCGATCGCCTTGGCCATTTCTCCATAGGTTCCCACTCCCATCAGGTAACGGGGTTTATTTTCGGGGAGTAAAGGGGCAGTTATCCGAACAATACGATGAATTAGGCTCGTTTCTTCCCCCACACTCACGCCACCGATAGCGTAACCGGGTAAATCGAGTTTTACTAAAGATTGCGCCGCCGCTGCCCGTAAATCCTCATAGATTCCCCCTTGGACTATGGCGAATAAAGCCTGTTCTTGGGGTCGTTGATGGGCCCCCAGACAGCGCTCTAACCAGCGATAGGTGCGTTCGATGGATGCTTTCATGGTCTCATGACTGACTCCCGTGGGGGGACATTCATCGAAGGCCATAATCACATCAGCACCGAGGGCATTTTGAATCTGAATCGATTTTTCTGGCGTAATTTCGATGATTCTACCGTCCCGGGGCGATCGAAAGGTGACTCCCGATTCTTTAATTTGCCGCAGTTGACTGAGGCTAAATACCTGAAATCCACCCGAATCTGTTAATATTGGCTGATTCCAAGCCATAAACTCGTGTAAACCTCCCGCTCTCTCGATAATACTTTCTCCTGGCTGCAGATGCAGGTGATAGGTATTAGCCAGAATCATTTGCGCCCCCGTGCTGGCGATTTGAGCGGGGGTCAAACCTTTCACCGTGGCCAAGGTTCCCACGGGCATAAAACGGGGTGTTTCTACCGGTCCGTGGGGAGTATGCCAAACCCCAACCCGCGCACCGGTTTGGGGACACCTGGCGGTTAATTCAAAGGAAAATCCCACTGTTTCAGTTATCAGTTATCAGTTATCAGTTATCAGTAACCAGTTATCAGTTATCAGTTATCAGTATTTTTGCTCACCGCCTAAAAGGGGCAATCGTTGTCGTCTTCGTCTTCAAACTGCACATCCCACTTAGCAGAAAGTACCTGAGTAACCATGGCTTCGAGGGTATCGGCATTGAAACGGGCTTTCATCTCGGGGTCTTGCAGTGGATTACTCAGGGGAATTAGCCGTAATTGCCGATTGTCTTGGATCAGATCAAAATAGGTTTCACCGTCGGGAGAGCGGGTTAAACGCAGACAATCGAAGCTATAGGTATTTAGATAAAGACTGTAGTTAGCAACTAGGGTGCTTTGCTGATAATCGGCGAAAACTTCCACTATCCATCCCTCCCCTTCACTCTGAATCACCCCCTCGAGACTATGGATGTAGCGAACTCGTCCGAGATCATCGAGGAGACGACGCATATCTTCTTTAGCGATTACCACGCCAGAATCAATAATACAGGGGGCGGGCAGGGGCTGTGAGGGCGGATGATAGTTCATAGGGATTGCCAGTAAAAAAATTTCCGTTAATAACCCACCGGAGGGGTTTCCACCGATTCCTGTTGCAATTTTTTTCGGGTTACGTCTCGATCTTAACCCAATCCGCTAGAACTTTTCACTGTTACTTAAGATTAAGACCGAAGATCGATGATTAATTTCTACTTACTAAATATTTACCTAAAATGTCGGCTTGAAGGAACCCTCGGTTTTACCCTATCCCTTGTGGGTATCTTTCTTAACAATTTTGTCAGTAAGCACTCCAACCCTTATCGTGACTTGATTTCAGTTTTTTCTTTGTCAGTAAGGGTGTCAACAAGGAATATTACAGATTGTTAACCGAGTCTTGAAAGCCTTGTGCTACAAAGGTTTGAAATGTTAAGAAAGATGTGACTAATGGACAGCTTATCAAGGGGGGCAGGGGGGATCGAACCTAAAATCCATTTTTAATTTAATTAAGTAGGTAGGCGTTAAAAGTTGTCAGACACCCCCCTTATCAAGGGGGGATTAAGGGGGGATCGGCACCCCCCTTATCAAGGGGGGCAGGGGGGATCGAACCTAAAATCCATTTTTAATTTAATTATAACCAGCTACTTAATTCCTCTTGACAAAATCCCAGCACTTGACATATACTTATTTATATAATGGGAATCCGTGCCTGCCTGCGACCCCCTCATTTTCAGGCTAAATAGACTTAGGAAAATTAAATTTATTTCCGTCTCCTGGTGAGACTATTGTGGGCTGCCTCTCAGTGCTTTTACCATTGGTACAATCATATTATTCTGCGGAGCGATTGCAGAGGATAATTTCTCTTGACAAAATCCCACTGTGGGGAAATATCTAGATTAAATTTTGGGCGCACATGATGCGCTTATTGTAATTAGTACAATAATATTATTCTCTGGAGCGATTGTATTCGTCCTCTTTAAGGGGGAATAATAATACAATTGAGAATGCAGTCAATCCCCTTAATCTCTATGGTCAATAAACTATACTACGGTGATAACCTAGAAGTGCTTCGGAAATATATCAAAGATGAATCGATCGATCTTTGTTATATCGATCCACCCTTTAATTCTAAACGCAATTACAACCAAATTTATAACAACTTAGGCAAGGAAGATCAAGCACAAGCACAAGCGTTTGTGGATACCTGGACATGGGATAATCACGCTAACGAAGCTTTAGAAGAAATTCAAAGCAACTATCAAGGTAAATTTACCGGTCAGACTATCGATTTAATTGACGGTTTAACCAAAGTTTTAGGTAAAGGCAGTCTTCTCGCTTATCTGGTGAGTATGACTCTGAGGATTGTGGAAATCCATCGAGTTTTAAAATCTACTGGTAGCTTTTATCTCCACTGCGATCCTACTGCTAGTCATTATTTAAAAATAGTTTTAGATACTGTTTTTTGCTCTCAGGGGGGTGATTATATTGCTGAAATTACTTGGGAAAGAACATCTGCTCATTCAGATTCCAAGACTTTTGCTAATACCACTGATGTTATTTTTTTATATTCCAAGCGAATTTTGATGTTTAATCAACAATTTAAGCCATATTCAGAAGAATATCTGAAAAAATATTATAAGCATCAAGATGGCAAAGGAAGATTTTTAGATAGAGATTTGACTGCTGGGGGACTGTCAGGTGGTGGTTATAACTATGATTGGAAGGGAATTAAAAAGCTGTGGAGATGTCCTATAGAAACAATGCAAAAATACGAAGAAAAAAATAAATTATATTACACAAGAAATGGTACTCCTAGATTAAAGCAGTATTTAGAAGAAATGCCTGGAGTACCACTGACAAATTTATGGAATGATATTCCTCCAATTAACTCACAAGCATCTGAAAGATTGGGTTATCCCACACAAAAACCGGAGGCATTGTTAGAAAGAATAATCAAAGCAAGTAGCAATAAAGGAGATGTAATTTTAGATGCCTATTGTGGGTGTGGAACGACGATCGCTGTAGCAGAGAGATTAGAAAGAAACTGGATTGGAATTGATATAACCTATCAGAGTATTAGCTTAATGTTAAAGCGATTAGAGGACTCCTTTGGTAAAAATGTTTTAGATAAAATTGAACTGAATGGTATTCCCAAAGATCTAGAATCAGCCAAAGCATTAGCCACTAAACCCGATGATCGTACCCGCAAAGAATTTGAGAAATGGGCGGTTTTAACCTATAGTAATAACCGGGCCGTGATTAATGACAAAAAAGGGGCAGATAAAGGAGTCGATGCTATTGCCTATTTTCAGGGAGATAAAGACAACCGGGAGAAAATTATTTTTCAAGTAAAATCCGGTAATGTCAAATCGGGAGACATCAGAGATCTACAGGGAACTATGACACTACAAGGGGCAGCCCTGGGTATATTTATCACCTTGAAACCCCCTAGCAAAGATATGATACAAACAGCCAAATCTGCGGGAATTTATCGCGGTCGTTATATGAGTCAAAGTGTGGATAAAATTGAGATTGTGACAGTACAAGAAATCCTTGAACAAAAAAAACGTCTCGATGTTATCCTCACCTTTGAAGTCCTGAAAGCTGCCGAAAAACAAAGGGAAACCCAAGGACAACAAATGAGTTTAGATATACCCTTCCCCGAATAAATCTCCTTTGTTTAAGTAGCTAGGTATTAAGTAGCTGGTTATAATTAAATTGAAGATAGATTTTGGGTTCGATCCCCCCTACCCCCCTTGATAAGAGGGGATTGAGGGGGGATTGAGGGGGAATAGGGTGATAATTTTGTTAAAATATAGGTCAGCCTTAACCTAGAATTGAATTGAAAATGTATGATTCTACCTGTAAATTTATCGCCCTTGAATATTCGAGAGACTTGGCCACTTGGTTACTGGGTAAACCCTTAGAATTAACAGAAATTAAACCCTCGGAATTATCCCTAGAGCCAATTAGAGCCGATACTTTAATCTTTTTGGAGTCGGAAGAATTAATCTTACATATCGAGTTCCAAACCGACCCTAAAGAAGATATTCCCTATAGAATGCTAGATTATGCCACCAGACTCTATCGACGCTATCCCCGTAAACCTATCCATCAAGTGGTTATTTATCTAAGGAAAAGTGACTCCCCCACAGTCCGACAGAATGATTATAAACAAGGGAAAACCTCTCATCAATTTGAAGTGATTAGACTTTGGGAACAACCCTCGGAACCCCTATTAAAGGCCCCCGGACTGTTTCCCTTTGCCATACTCGCTCAAGCTGAGAAACAAGAAAACTTACTGCGGCAAATTGCCCAAGAAATCGAGCAAATCAGCGATAGTCGAGAACAAAGTAATCTGGCCGCATCTACCGCAATTCTAGCCGGGTTAGTATTAGAGAAAGACATCATCCAACGATTATTGAGGAAAGACATCATGAAAGAATCCGTTATCTATCAAGAAATCTGGTCGGAAGGTTTACAAGAGGGACGACAAGAGGGACGACAAGAGGGAGAAGCTAACCTAGTTTTACGTCAATTAAATCGGCGTGTAGGGGACATTTCCCCCGAATTATTGCCCAATATCCGCAGTCTTGACCTAGAACAGTTAGAAAACTTGGGAGAAGCTTTGTTAGATTTTCAGTCACTACAAGATTTAGAAGAATGGCTGGAAAATTGCCGAGCTAGTTAGTACAAGTAAACTAAATGCTGTCTATCCATTGCCATGGAAGCAGCAAGCTCTCAACTCCCTTGAGAGTAGTTAACACTTTAATCTATTCCGCGGTAGAGATCGGCGATGGCTAACTCTAGGTTAATACTGGGCAGGATCACCCGATCGCCTGTCTCGTAAATAGTCGTTTCCCATATCCCCAGAGAATTACGACGACGGCATTCCACGCGCTGGATTTCTTGGGAAATTAATACATATTCTTCTAAAGTTTCTATCTGTTGATAATCTTGGAATTTTTCGCCCTTGTCAAAAGCGGCCGTACTGGGGGAAAGCACTTCCGCAATTAGTTTCGGATAGCGTTTCAGATAACGATCTTGGCGATCGCGCGGATCGCAGGTAACAAAAGCATCGGGATAGTAATAAAACTGATCTTGATAGTTAACCTTGACATTACCCGAGTAAAACCGACAGTCTGTAGAGTCGCCGAAATGCAGGTTAACCAGAGCGAGTAGATTAAGGGCAATGCGATCGTGATTATCCGTACCGCCGGCCATCGCATAAACCAAACCACGTCGGTATTCATGACGGATCTGACTCTGGCGCTCGATAGCGAGATATTCTTGGGGACTGATGTAGTTGGGAACTGCGATCATAATCTCTAGGGGAAAGCCTAGTATCAATTATAGTACGAGAATGGCTAAGGCTCTCCTATTCTTTGTGTGATCAGTTTAACTTATATGGCGGCGATCGATCTTTGTGTCCTTTGTCTCTTTGTGGTTCCTGACCCAGAGGGCTGATAAACCAGCGCAAGAGGGCAAAATCTTGATAAACTAAGGGGATAACTATCCCAGACAATCCCCATGACCACTCACTTTATTAGTGCCGAAATCGACCTACAGGAAACCCCGCAACAACTGCAGCAAGAAATCGAAAAAGAATTAGCCAAACGCGGTGAACCCTTGCGTTGGGCAATCACAGAAGTGGATACCGAGAATAATCAAGTCAAAGTCGAAGCGATTGTCACCACTGCCTCGTGAATTCCCGTCCCTATACCGCCGTACTAATTATTCCCACCGGCATCGGGGCAGCGATTGGCGGTTATGCTGGGGATGGCATTCCCGTGGCCAGAGCGATCGCCCAAGTTTGCGATCGCCTAATTACCCATCCCAATGTCCTTAATGGCGCACAACTGTACTGGCCCCTAGGCAACACCTACTATGTAGAGGGTTACGCTTTAGATCGTTTTGCCCAGGGGGATTGGGGATTAAGTCCCGTCCATCAAAATCGCATCGGGTTACTATTCGATCGCGCCATTGAATTTGACCTCTTGCAAAGACACCTTCAGGCTGCCGATGCTGTCCGGGCTACCCTGGGCTTAGATCTCACCGATTACGTTATCACCGATGCCCCCTTAAATGTGCAGTTGCGAGAGGCAGCCTCCGGGGCAAGTTGGGGAACAATTGGCAATCCTGACAGCTTGCTGCGGGGAGCAGAAAAACTGATTAACCAGGGCCGGGCGGAAGCGATCGCCATTGTTGCCCGTTTTCCCGACGATCCCGATAGCATTGCCCTGGCTAATTATCGCCATGGTCAGGGGGTGGATCCCCTTGCCGGGGCCGAGGCGGTAATTTCCCATCTGGTGGTGCGACAATTCCAAATACCAGCAGCCCACGCCCCCGCTTTAAGTCCGCTGCCCCTCGATCCGCAACTTTCCCCCAAGGCCGCAGCCGAAGAAATCGGTTATACTTTTTTACCCTGCGTTTTGGTGGGTTTGAGTCGCGCCCCCCAATTGGTCAAGCGGCCTGGTCCGGATGCTATTTGGGGCCGGGAGGTGGACGCGCTGATCGTTCCCGCCAGTGCTTGCGGCTCTAGCACAGTTTTGAGTTTTTGTCAAGAAAAAACTGTACTGGTTGCTGTGCAGGAAAATAGTACAAGAATGAAGGTGGCCCCGGAACCTCTAGGGGTGAAAGCAATTAGGGTACACTCGTATATGGAGGCGATCGGTGCGATCGTTTGTCAACGGGCAGGGGTTAGCCTCGC
Organism: Microcystis sp. M144S2; assembly: GCF_020246065.1. Lineage (NCBI taxonomy): Bacteria > Bacillati > Cyanobacteriota > Cyanophyceae > Chroococcales > Microcystaceae > Microcystis > Microcystis sp. M144S2. The sequence continues at coordinate 23,210 of NZ_JADBTR010000062.1, read as the reverse complement.
ATCTCTTCGCCCTAATTTAAACTCTTTACGCTGTTTATCCGAGAATCCGTGACTAATTCCCCTAATCCCGAATTTGATCCCCTGACACGCACACAAGTCCTCACCATTATGGCGGTAACGGCGATTATCTTGCTGGTAGTCGCCAAAGTTTGGCAATATTTCGGTGCGATCGCTATTCCCGCCATTCGCTGGACTCTCCCAGATTTCCTATTCGGATTAGCCTTAGCGGGGGCAATTAGTGGAATTAGTGGGCTTCTCTATCGTTTTTGGTCTAGTTATCGCCATAGTGCTAACGCTTACTTAGAATTAGTCATTAAACCTTTAGCTTGGCCCGATTTAATTTGGATTGGATTACTGCCGGGGTTAAGTGAAGAATTATTATTTCGCGGGGTGATTTTGCCAGCTTTGGGTTTAAATATCTTTGGTTTAACCGTTTCTAGTCTAATTTTTGGTATCCTCCATTTTAGCGGTTCCCAACAATGGCCCTATGTTATCTGGGCAACTGTTGTCGGTTTTGCCCTCGGTTATACCGTCATCATCACCGGTAATTTATTAATCCCGATCCTCGCTCATATTATCACCAATCTCCTCGCTAGTTTTCTCTGGAAATTACAGCATAGTAATCAGTAATCAGTTATCAGTAATCAGTTATCAGTTATCAGTGACTACTCCTGTCTCCTATAAAAAAAATGGAAGTGCAATTTCGCGAATTTAATCCTTTTGATGTCTGGTTTTGGCTGGAATTTTCCACAGTTCCCTCGAATATGGAACAGCAGTATGTAGAAGAAGTTTTTGCCTCTTGGTTTTATTTGGGTAAATTAGGGGCTTTCAATGCGGAAAACCTACAGGTACAGGAGGTGGGAGTCGATATTAGTTATATGGAATACGATCCAGATATGGCCGAAAATGCCTTTATGTCACCGATGCACAATATGACCGATTTTGAATACTTAGGTACTTGGGGACGTTGTTGGTTTGATCTCGGTACTAGCGATCTTATTGCTTTAGATATTTTAATCAATGCCTTGACCCAATTAAGTAAGGATTTTGTCGATATTAAACGTTTAATTATCGGGGGAGAAAATCAAGATTGGCCAATTAGCGATCGCAGTAATTATCTCTTTAGCGAATAATTAGGTTTTACTGAAAAAGTTTCTTGGTGGGGTCAGAATTCTCCGAGTCAGGAGTTTATTTTTATTTATTTATTCTCCCCACACCCCACACCCCACACCCCACACCCGTTCGGACTTCGGCGTGAGCTCAGTCGAACGCTGAGCTCACGGCCGAAGCCCACACCCCACACCCCACTTCCCACACCCCACTTAAAAACATCTATGCTTAATCTCGTCTCCCTTCCAGAAATTCCCGCCGCTGCTTGGAAACGTCCTCTAGGCAAAGGTTGGGAAAAACCCTACAGCGTCCGCTATGCCAGCAATTTAGATGATGGTCCTTGGCATGGGATGCCTCTGGGGGGATTTGGGGCCGGTTGCATCGGACGTTCCCCCAAAGGTGACTTTAACCTCTGGCATCTGGACGGCGGTGAACACAGTTTTAATAGCCTTCCTGCCTGTCAATTTAGCATTTTTGAACAAACAGAAGACGGAAGCGCCCAAGCCTACGCTATGGCGACGGAAAGCCCGACGGATGGAACATTATCGCGCTGGTCGTGGTATCCAGCCGAAAAGGGAACATATTCTGCCCTTTATCCCCGCAGTTGGTACGAGTACAAAGATGTTTTTCAGACTCAATTAATTTGCGAACAATTCTCACCGGTTTGGGCGCATAATTATCAAGAAAGTAGTTATCCTATTGCCCTATTTGAATGGACGGCTCATAATCCCACCGATAAACCGATTACTATTAGTATTATGCTGACTTGGCAAAATACAATCGGTTGGTTTACTAACGCGATTAAATCCCCAGTGGTTAAGGTGAGAGATGATGGTAGTCCCGTCTATGAATATCAATCAAAATGGGGGGAAAGTGAGGGTAATTATAATCAATGGATTGTCGATAATTTCCGCGTTGGCTGTCTGATGCGTCGGGATTACGAAAACCCCGGAGAAGGGGATGGACAGATGGCGATTGCCAGTATTACTAATCCGAGTCTAGAGGTATTTTATCTGGGTAAATGGAACCCTGCGGGCGATGGGGGCGAAGTTTGGGACTATTTCGCCATGAATGGCTCTTTACCGGATATTGAGGACGAAACCCCCGCCCAAAAAGGGGAACAAACGGCCACGGCCATGGCGATTCGTTTTACCATTCGTCCGGGGAAAACTCGCAAAATTCCTTTTATTTTAGCTTGGGATTTACCAGTCACCGAATTTGCCGAAGGAATTAACTATTATCGTCGTTATACGGACTTTTTCGGTCGCAATGGTCAAAATGCTTGGGCGATGGTACGCACGGCTTTAAAACACGGTGATACATGGCGAGAAAATATTATTAACTGGCAAAAACCGATCCTAGAACGCACCGATCTGGCCGATTGGTTTAAAATGGCTTTATTTAACGAATTATACCTGTTAACGGACGGCGGCACTCTCTGGACAGCAGCCACGGAACAGGATGCGATCGGTCAATTCGGAGTGTTAGAATGTATTGATTATCGTTGGTATGAAAGTCTTGATGTGCGTCTCTATGGTTCCTTTGGGTTATTGATGTTATGGCCGCGCTTAGAAAAGGCCGTCATGGAAGCTTTTGCCCGGGCAATTCCCAGCAGTGACGACACTCCTCGGATTATTGGATATAATCAAGCTAGTGCCATTCGTAAGGCCAAAAATGCCACTCCCCACGATTTAGGCGCACCCAATGAACACCCTTGGCAAAAGAGCAATTACACCAGTTATCAAGATTGTAATCTCTGGAAAGATTTAGGCAGTGATTTTGTTTTATTAGTATATCGGGATTATTTATTAACGGGGGCTAAAGATGAGGATTTTCTGCGGGAATGTTGGCCGTCAATTGTCCTGACTTTGCAATATTTAAAAACTTTTGACCTTGATAATGATGGGATTCCCGAAAATTCTGGCGCACCAGACCAAACCTTTGATGATTGGCGTTTACAGGGAATTAGTGCCTATTGTGGTGGTTTGTGGATAGCGGCCCTAGAAGCGACGCTTAAAATTGGCGAAATCATTGGAGAAGATACGGCAATTTTTACCAGTTGGTTACAGCAATCTCGCGCTATTTATCATCAGACTCTCTGGAATGGAGAATATTATAATTTAGATAGTGGCAGTGGTTCCGATGTGGTGATGACTGATCAATTATGCGGTCAATTTTATGCCCGTTTATTGGCTTTACCAGATGTGGTAGAAAATCAATACACGCAATCAGCTTTAAGTAAGATTTATCAGGCCTGTTTTCTCAAGTTTCATGGGGGAAAATTTGGGGCGGCAAATGGGTTAAAACCCGATGGTACTCCCGAAAATCCCGAGGCAACTCATCCCTTGGAAGTTTGGGTAGGAATTAATTTTGGGTTGGTGGCTTTTTTATTGCAAATGGGAATGGAAAAGCAAGGATGGCAAATTACAGAAGCGGTGGTGAAACAAGTCTATGAAAATGGCCTACAATTTCGCACCCCGGAAGCAATAACATCGGTGGGAACTTTTCGTGCTTGTCATTATTTGCGCGCCATGGCTATCTGGGCTATCTATGGGGTTTTGACGGAATTTCAGGGATAAGTAGGTAGGCGTTAAAAATTATCAGACACCCCCCTTATCAAGGGTAGATCCCCCCGCCTATCGGCACCCCCCTTATCAAGGGTAGATCCCCCCGCCTATCGGCACCCCCCTTATCAAGGGTAGATCCCCCCGCCTATCGGCACCCCCCTTATCAAGGGGGGCAGGGGGGATCGAACCTAAAATCCATTTTTAATTTAATTATAACCAGCTACTTATTTTATTCTTGTTCTAAAGTGGGAAAAACCGTTTAAAATTGAAAATCAACAGGGATAGGAAAGCCCTGTAACTGGAGGATCATGGCTAAAATTGTCGGTGTTCATGGCATCGCGCAAGAATTTAGGGGTAGCCACACGATTTGTGCTGAGTGGTTGCCAAGTCTCAAGGATGGATTGAAACTCGCAGGAACCGAGTTAAAGTCCGATACTGATTTTCGTTGTGCGTTTTACGGAGATATTTTTCGGGGAAAATCGAAAGCGATCGGCATTCCGAACTACGATGTTAATGATATCGATTCCGATTGGGAAAAAGAATTACTCCAGTTGTGGTGGCAAGAAACGGAACAAGTGGAAAATAATCATCCCAATGCGGATAGCCTTTCGAGAGAAAAATCTACCCCGAAAATTATCCAGAGAGCTTTGTCGGGGTTAAGTGAATCTCGGTTTTTCGGTAGCATTGCCGAGAAATTGGTTATTTCTTATCTTAAGCAAGTAGAGGGCTATTTACACAATCGAAAGCTAAAACAGCAGATTCAAGAGCGAGTAATAGAATGTATCGATGAAGATACGCGGGTACTTGTGGCCCATTCTCTCGGTTCGATCGTCTGTTACGAAACTTTATGTCAGCATCCAGAATGGCCGATTAAAGTCTTTGTCACTCTCGGTTCTCCTTTGGGGATAAGACAATTAATTTTCGATCGACTGCAACCATCCCCCCGCAATAACCTGGGGCGCTGGCCCGGAAATGTGGAAAGATGGGTGAATATCGCGGACGATGGCGATGTGGTGGCGTTGACAAAGCAACTCAACCCTTTATTTGAGGGAACTGTCGAGGATAAGTTAGTTTATAATGGCTGCGAGGCTCACGATGCCAAAAGCTATCTTACGGCGGTTGAAACCGGCGAAGCAATTCGATCGGGGTTAATCGATTGATGGGTAATGGTATGGATGAAGAAATCAAGTATTATCTAATCGCTTGTGGGACAAAGGATTACAACGCATTCGAGCAATTACCCAGCGTCGAGACGGATTTAGAATTGGTGAACAGTCTGTTTACCAGTGGTTTTGGATATGAAAGAGTTCTGCCAAGTTTACACTTGAATCCCACAACTAACGATCTTAAAAAATTATTCCCTAATTGGCTTCGGGATAGAGAGCGGCATGGAACGAAAAATATTCTTATTTTTTACTATTCTGGTCATGGCGAATATTGTCCAGGTGATAGACATTATCTCATACTGGAAGACACAAATAGTGACGATATACCTTCAACGGCTTTACCGACTCAAGACTTAGTTCTTCCTATTAAAAATAACCAAGTAACAATCTCTCAAGTTCTCTATATTATTGACACTTGTTACTCCCAAAGTGGTGCGGGAGATATTATACAATTCGTTAGCAATGCGATCAAACAATATGAAGCGGTTCGAGGAGCTAATATAGCTATTCATGTTATGGCCGCTTGTAGGGCAAAAGATACAGCGATCGAAGGCGTTTTATCCCGATCGCTGCAACAAGCTCTCGATGATATAGAAGCGATCGATTTTTATTCCCACCGTGGATATGTCGATCTAGGTTGGTTGGTTGATAAAATGAACCAGAATGTTGACGGTAATCAGCGTGTTAATTATTCTGCGCTAGGAATTGAAACCTATGCTAGGTTTTTTCCTACTTATCCTAAAGCTGACCAAAAATGGGAAAATCAACGATTTAATTTAATCGAAAAACTTTTCGATATTTTAAATATTAATTCCGATAATAGTTTATTTTTAATCAACTCTTTTCTGTTAGTCTATGAAGATCCCAAATCGTCATCTATTTCAAACATACAAGAGCTTAGAGAAAAACTAAAAGATTTATCTAGTAAGCCAGTTAATAAAGAAATATGTCCTTTAATTTTATTTTCTGAATGGTGCAGGTTGAAGTTATTTAAGGATGAAACCCTAGATATTGCTGAAGATATTGATACTTGGAAAGGTGAAGCTGTTCGATATAGGGATGGTGTGCAGTTAGACACAATCAAGAAATATGCGAGAGAATTGTGGGATAAATTTAATAAAAATATCGAACTAGAAGGAAGAATACAAATTGTAATCTCACCCGCAATTGATAAACATAATAATACTGGCTTACAAACAGAATATTTTCATGTAAATACGATGTTTTTTGTGGGAATAAACAATAAAATTAAGTTATGGAATATCTATAAAAAAGAACAAGGTTTTATGTTAGAAGAAATGCAAAATAGTTTCTATCAGGTAATTCCTGAAATGTTTTACTATTTACCCGATCGAGCAAGACTAGAGATTGAATTTTTCCTTCCATTTGCTTTGCTGAAACACTCCCTAGAAGATATTAAGTTTAGAACCGGTGATGGGCCATCTATCGGATACGAGTATCCTGTTTTTATTAACTCCTTCGATCGCTATTTTGATGAAGATTTCCGAGAAATACGCGACAAGATCGAGGAGATCAAGAGAGCTTTATGGGAAAATAATAGCGATCTTAACCAAAAACATTACTACATCGGAACCGAACCATCGATCGCCGATCTGGAATATATTGTGGAATCCCTGCCGATCGCCGTCTGGAGTCGAAACGCCAATCAACCGATGACAGATAACGATCTAAAACCCTCGGAATGGAGAAACTGGCCCGATAATATCAAAGAATTACGCAGAAACAAGCGAGAAATCGCCCTTTTCTGGGACGATCTATACCCCAAACCCTCCCCGAGACCAAGACCTCTAAACACGAGAGTGGTGGAATCCAATGGCCAATAAACCAGTTACCAAACCAGAAGACCTTCGCATCTATCGGGGTTTGACCCTGAGTGCCGATAGTTTACCCACACCCAAAGAACAAAGAAAACACCTCGATCGCATCCCACCGCCACCCCCTTGGCGCAGTTTTAGCCTGTCCCCGGAAGAATGGACAAAAGCGGCAAAATCGCAGGAAATACCGCCCGAACAGGGAAAAATCGACCCTAGGGCTTTAGGATTCGTCGCGGATAGGAAAGCGGTGGAATTGGTGAATGCTGCCCTCTGTTTGCGTCGTCCCCTACTGATCGAGGGCAACCCCGGCGCCGGCAAGACTTCCCTGGCCTACGCAGTTGCCCGGGAATTGGGATTACCCGGCCCCTACCGTTGGTCGATCGTTTCCCGCACCACCCTTAAAGAGGGTCTTTATGCCTACGATGCGATCGGACGGTTACAGGAAGCTTCCCTACAAAGACAGAAAGTGGGAGAGGGGGGAGAGTACGAGGAACCAGATATCGGCAGCTATCTAAGATTAGGTCCCATGGGGATGGCTTTTAAACAATCCCGTCCCGGACGACCGGCGGTGCTGCTAATTGATGAGATCGATAAAAGCGACATCGATATGCCTAACGATCTCCTCCATATTTTCGAGGAGGGATTTTTTGAAATCCCGGAACTGACACGATTAAAAACCGGCGACCAATCCGTTCTTCCCTATCGCGGTCAACAGGACGACAGCGAGGAGAAAATCAAGATCGATCGAGGTTGTGTGTCCTGCAAGGAGTTCCCCCTAGTATTCATGACCAGTAACGAGGCCCGGGAGTTTCCCCCTGCTTTCCTGCGTCGATGTTTGCGTTTAAGACTCGAACAACCCAATAACGAGGATGATTTCTATCGCATACTAGAGCAACGTTTCCCCCCAGAGAGCCTAAATCAATTGGACGAACCGGCCAGAAATCTGATCCGGGAATTTCTCGATCGAATTAAACGCAAAGACAAACTAGCCACCGATCAACTGCTCAACGCGGTCTATCTGTTACTACAGGGAAACGACCTCACCGACCCCGATAGCAAGCTGCTAGACACCATCTTTAAATCCTTGCAAGGGTAGGGGGAGAGATGGAAGGGAAGAAAGCCATCTGGTGGGAAGACGAGAGGGAAATGGCAGAACTGATCTGGTGCGCTGCTTACCTCGATCGAATTATCGCGCCTTGGTCGATGGAGCAGCCCGGACAGTCGGAAGCAACCTCATCTAATGATAAGGAGGATAACCAGTCATCCGGCAGCGGTGAAAAAACCCCTCCCCCCGGAGCGATCGAGTCAACGATTCCCGTTGTCCATCCCGAAAACATCGATCGCCCGACGCAGACCTCCCGGAAGCGCGATTCGGTCGAGAGCGATCGTTCTTCTCCCGTTCGTGTCCCCGATCCCTTTCCGATACCCGAACCCACCGCCATCAGTAAGGCAATTCTCCCCCTAGCGCGTCGCGTGCCTGGATTACGGGCCGACGAGTTGGATATCGAGGTTACGGTGGAACGGACGGCCGAAGCGGGGGGATTACCGATGCTCGCTTTCCGTCCTCCCCTAGAACGTTGGTTAGAGGTTCACCTGTTGATCGATCGCTCTCCCCCGATGGAATTTTGGGGAGATCTAGCGGGGGGAATGACCACCCTCTTCCGTTGGCAAGGCTTTTTTAGGGATGTGCGGGTTTGGTGGTTCGAGACGGGTGAAAATGAAGCTCGTTTGCTTTCCGGTGCGGGGCAAATCGAACGGAACCCTCGCAGTCTGGTTGCACCCTCTGGAAACCGACTTTTTATTGTCCTAACCGATACTTTGGGGAAAGCTTGGCGATCGGGGTCTGCCTTCGCCACCCTAGCGGATCTGGGAAAAGAACACCCCGTCACCATTGCTCACATTTTCCCGCAGGAGCTATGGCAACGAACCGCTTTAGAGGGAGCGATCCTCCGGCCTTTGATCGCACCGGGTCCCGCTTCTGCCAATGCAATACTGCAAGTGGGGGAAAGACTCCGCACGAAGCAGATTCTCTATCGGTTCCCCATTTTCAATCTATCCCCCGCTCACTTTGCAACCTGGGCGAAATTTATCGCTGGGAGCGGTGGTAACTCCATTCAGGGGGTTTTAATGGGAGCAACAACTGCGGGGGTGAATATGGGTGAAACCGGAGAAGAAGAGGCAGCCGCTCCGGAAGCGGAATCCCCGGAAGAGTTATTGAGAGGCTTTTTAATCGATGCCAGTCCTTTGGCCCGAGAACTGGCTAAAGTGCTGGCGGCCGTTCCCCTGATTCCTCCGGTGATGCGATTGGCACAGCGGCGATTTTTACCCGATAGTAAACATTGGCATCTAGCGGAGGTCTTTTTTAGCGGACTGGTCGAAAAATCTACCTTTAGTCCGGAGGGAGCGACGGTTCCGGATGCTTGGTACGATTTTTACCCCGGCATTCGTCAGCTACTGTTGGCAGATAGTGCCGCTAGACGCACGATCGATATTTGGCGCGGCATCGGCGATTATATTCGCGACCATTACGGCGAATTTCGCGATTTTTCGGCTCTAATCCCCAATCCACAGGGTTCTCTAGCGGATGCAGTCAGCGATCGCTCTCTCTATTTCGCTGAGGTGGACGCGGCTGTTCTCCGCACTTGGGGGGGAGAGTACGCCGGTATCGCCCAAAACATCGAAGCGAAGGTGGCGGGGCGAAAGCGGCAGATCGATCTGAAAATCAATCTCACTCATCTAGAAAAATTACTAACAAACCGGCAATGGCAAGAGGCCGACCGGGCGACAGCCGAAATTCTAATAATAGCGGCGGATCGAGAACGAGAGGGTTGGTTAGAGGCGGAAGATCTGCAGCGATTGCCTAGCGATGTATTGCAGATAGTTGATCGATTATGGCTGGAGTATAGCCTTCAACACTTTGGATTTAGCGTTCAGAAACAGATATGGTCAAGTCTTGGCGGTAATTTAGAACGGGAGGACGAAAAAGTTTACAAGCGATTTGCAGAACTTGTTGGTTGGTACAACCAATCGAGGGATCGTTGGTTAGCTTGGGACGATTATACCTTTAGTCTTGATGCTCCCCGGGGACATCTGCCTAGATATTTGCCCAGTCAATCTCAAAGGATCAGACCTTACCTTTTATCCCGTCCCGATTTGTTTAATCGAGATTTTCAAGATTTCGATATCCCGAGCCCGACTCCTGAAAAACTCCTAAAATTCACCTTCGAGACCCTATACGTCGATAAACGGGGAGAAATTACCAAAAGAGAACCCCTGGAGGCCTACTACTACCAAGAACCCCTAGGGGAGGGCATCGAACCCCTGACTATGGTTGCTATCCCGGGGGGAACTTTCCTGATGGGTTCACCGGGAGAAAAGGACGATAAGAAGTCTGAAAAACCCCAACACCCCGTGAGCGTCAGTGCTTTCTACCTGAGCCAGACTCCGATTACGCGGGCGCAATGGCGGTTCGTGGCCCACCTACCGAGGGAAGGAAAATACCTCGATCCAGAACCTGCGGAGTTTAAGGAAAGCGATAACAACCCCGTCGAGCGCGTGAGTTGGTACGATGCGATCGAATTCTGCGCCCGTCTGTCCCGTCACACGGGAAAAAATTACCGTTTACCGAGCGAGGCCGAGTGGGAATACGCTTGTAGAGCGGGAACAACCACCCCCTTCCACTTTGGCGAGACGATCACGGCAGAACTGGCGAATTACGATAGTTCAACGGTCTATCAACAAGAAAAGGCGAAAAAATCCCCAAAGAAAACCACTCCCGTCCGCTCCTATCCCCCCAACGCCTTCGGGCTGTACGATATGCACGGGAATGTTTGGGAGTGGTGTTTAGATCCGTGGCACAGAGGTTATCAAGGCGCACCGCCCACAGACGGGAGCGTTTGGGACGAGACAAATAATGATAATCGTTATGAAAACTTATTAAATAGTATAAAAGAACTCTTGACAGATAACCGAGATTGTGTATTGCGGGGCGGTTCTTGGTACCTCAATCCAACTTTCTGCCGTTCCGCTTACCGCAGCAACTTCAGCCGCCGCGACTACAACGACTACTACCTCGGTTTTCGGGTGGTGTGCGGTGCTGGGAGGACCCTGTAACCCTTTTCCCCTTTTTTTCCCTTTTTTCCCTCATTCCCTTTTCTGGAATTTTTTTAGGCAAGCTATAGCACAAGTGTATTAGTTTAGGGGGTCAATTACCTGGGGGGTTTGATCCCCCCTGCCCCCCTTGATAAGGGGGGTTTGATCCCCCCTGCCCCCCTTGATAAGGGGGGTGCCGATAGGCGGGGGGATCTCCCTTGATAAGGGGGGTGCCGATAGGCGGGGTGGGGTCGTTTCATTCCCTCAAATGTCATTCTCTCCAATCCAACAGAGTTTTTAGATTTATTCAGCAAGCTCTATCTAGGGTTTGCTGAATAAGTACGGGCGAAGCATTCGGATAGAAAATCTACCTTTTCACCGATAGGTTATTGTCCGAATGCTTCGTCCCTACAGGACGCGGGCCGATGAAGACGCAAGGTTTTGAACGACGATTCTCTCAAAATCTTGCACCTGTTTCGCGAGAAAAGCCCCAAAACCTTTACTTTGCCTACATTTCAAATTTATTCAGCAAACCCTATCTAGCCGGTCTGAGATTAACCCTAGCCAAACTCATCCAACGCTCGCAAAGTTGGGAAGCGCACCTAGTCCAGGGCGATACCCACCGACTACGGCGGGATATCTTTGATTCTTACGAATTCACCAGAATATCGGATATTGTTGTGATCGCCGTCGTTCACTCACCGAAATACAGGTGAACCCGATTGCTCGTCCAGGTTGCCACCCCCGTGCCGAAAAAATCCGCGTCTTCCGTCCAGATCGGGCATTCCAGCAATAAAGCCAGCGCCACGACTGGCCAATCGTCCACATCCCGCGCGGCGATGCGTTTTCTAGCCTCCCCCTCGTAAGAAGCGTACAGGCTGTTATCCACGATCCGCACCCAACCGGTCAAACCTTCCAAGACTGCCATCGCGTCCTCGCTCCCTAGGTCGCGTTTCTCGAAAAGAATCGGTAAATATCGCCTTGCGTCGGCGTAACAGCGATCGGTCGTAAAAAAATCTACCGTGGGAGCGAACCGAGCGATCATCTCCCGTACCTTTTTCCCCAACACGGCACGGATGAGAATATTGGCATCCAGAACGATTCTTTTCGTCATAGCAGAAAGCCTAACGCTCGCCTTCCCGGAGTTGACGGAATTCGCGAACGAGCGCATCTTCAGAAAGTCCCTGTTCGCGTAAAAGCGCATCCAACCTCTCGGCGGCGCGTTTTAACCCGTCGATCTCCGCTTCCGATGGCTCCGGTCGTGCCGGTAAGAAATAACCCACCGTCTGACCCTGGCAAGTGACGGCGATGGGAGTAGTAGAACTCAAATATTTGGCGAGATGATCCCGGAATTCTCCCATTCCGATTTTTTCTAGCATAGACTATTGCTTTTCGCGCTTGTGTACTGTTGTGTAGATAATTTTAGCAGAAAAATCTTAGGTTGGGGACGTGCTAACTCGCTGATAATGTTAGTATCACACAGGAATGTCATTTAAGCTTTCTGCAAATGGATTAGAACGATCTTGGCGAGGAGGAACTTCTATAGTATAGTTTTCTTCAGCACAAATTTGTCGCAATTCTGCTAAAGCTTGGGCTAGGTTATCAAAATCTGTTTGAGTTTCATGGGCAGCTAATTTCTTTTCTAAGAGCAATCTTTCTTCTTCAGAAAGGGATTGTATAATTTGGACGAGAGATTCAATCAATTTGGCATTCATGGTTTTTTCCTCTTTCCACTCATATTTCTGTTACCCAAAACGAAAAGATAACTGCTGTATTTAAATTTTTACAGTTTATTTTAAATAAATCAAGAGATTTAACCCCGGAATTGTGCGCGAGAGAGTCCAGATAAGGAGAGTGATATAAAAGATGCCGATACCCCATTGATACCAAACTAAAAAGGAAATGATAGCGGGTAATTCTCGATCGCGAACTCGCCAATCATTAAAGCCTAATTTTAGCAAATTATTGAGACTTAAATCGTAATAATTTAACCAATTCCAACGCTTTTGCCAAGGAATAGGAGTATAACGATCGCGAAAGAGGGGAAATTCAGGAACCACGGGTAAACGGGTGATTAATAAGCGTAATTGTCGCATACTGCCATCTTGCAGAAAATAGGAACTATCCATTAAATCGTGATAGCGTCCCCGACGATAAAGTTCGATAACTAAAATTAGGGGTAAGGGGACAAGAATTAGGGCAATAGCTGTTAAAGTTAGTAGGGGACGACTGGCAGATTGCAGGATATTAAACACACCAGAAAGGGTGAGAATAATATAGCTAGTTACCATACAAAAGATTTCATAACGACTAGGAATTACTGGTTTAGGAGTGAGACGACGCACGCGATCAATTAACCAAAATAAACAGCCAAAATAGGCAAAAATTATGATTCCTGTCCCGAAAACTAAACTAAAATTTGTACCATCTTGACTTAAGAGTAATAGTAAAGCAAGGAAAGAAGTATGCAGAAAATCAGCTACCCAAGTGAGGTTAATTAGGCGAATAACTGAGATATTATTTAGCTTTTGTTTTAACTGTTGTAATCGCAATTTTTCGGTTTTGTATTCAATTTGATTAGCATCGGCAATTTGTTCTAGGGAGCGAAAATTACGAACTAAATTTCTTAAAACTGTCTCATTTCCTGCTAGGTTTGGTAAATAAATTGCCTGACCAATTACTCCTCTATCTCCCAGTATTTTCGCTTTATCGGAATCAAAAGCTAATCCCGATACACTCAAATAACTATTTTTAGTAAAAGTGGAATTACTAAAATCTACCTGATCTAAAAGTTTCACATCTTGAAAACTAACGACACCATTAAAATAACTAGACCGGAAAGCGCCTGATTTTTCAAAAGTGGCATTTCTAAAGGTTAATAAACTTAAAAATCTACTCTTAGAAAATAGCGGACGATCTCGCCATTGACTTTGGGAAAAATTGGCTTCTTTTTCCCAGAAAGTACGGGTAAAATCTGCGAGTTTATCGTATTTAGTTTGATCAAAATAAGCTTCAGCAGTAAAATGACTGCCATGGAAGTTAGTAATACTTTTAAAATGGGCCGTGCGAAAGATGGCTTTATTTAAAAATTGACTTTGACTAAAATTTACATCTCCCATAAAATTAGCTTTTGTAAATTTTGCCACCCTAGCAAAACGCGATTCTACCCAATTACTTTCACGACTAAATTTTGCTGCCATTGCTTCGACAATTTGCAGAAAAAAAGTCTTAGAAAAGTCCACTTCTCCCATAAATACGGTTCCCTGCAACTTCACAGGTCCGCGAAATACTGTGACATTAAAAACCGGTTCATCGCTATCGAATAAAAAATTTTCGTCCTGTTGTAATAACTGTTCTTCTGTGGGTGATAACAAGGTAGCGAGGGCCACTTTTGTTAAAGGAGTCGGTAAACCCAGACGGGAAGCGATAAAATTGCCTTGAATTAAGGAATTACTAAAATCTAAACCTAGGGGTTGTTTAGCGCGATTAATTTGACCTTGAATCTGTTGATAAAATTGTTCTTGTAGTTCCTTATTTTCATCGCGGATATCGATAACTAAATTGGCTAAATCGATAGTAGTCATCCCTTCTTTAAGGACGGGTGCGCTTAAACGTTCCTGCAATAAAGTTACTGTTAAAGGAACCCTATCCACTACTGCCAAACTAGGGAGAGAATGTAAACAGAAAAACAGAAGAACAATGATTAGTAACCAGCAGCTTTTCAACAACGCACCCACGACAGTTATTTTCCTAAACAAGCTTGGATAGCCATTTCTAAGTCCTCTTGGTTTAAATCGGTAATAACAAAGACTTCCTGAACACTTTTTCCTGTCCTCGCAATCAGCTTAAAACCACCACGAATTGGCACTGATATCCGCAATTGTAACCGCGGACAATGACCTTTTGAGCGAGAAAGTACCCCCGGGGTGACAGTAGTGATTCCTTGATAAGTAATTAACTTTTCTAATACCGCAATCAACCCCGGTATATGAGTAGAATGATTCCAAACTAAGCGACCATTATTCATAATTATGCGGCCTCTAGGGGAGCCATGGTTAATCCTTCCCGTCGCAATTGTTGGTGATAAAGTTCCGCTTGTTCTTGGGGACCTGTCCAGACAATTGCTTGTCCTTGGTAGTGAACTTGATTAGTTAATTCCCAAGCTCGATCGGTGGTCATATCCGGGATATATTTAATTAAACAATTGGCCACATGATCGAAGGTGTTAAAGTCATCGTTGAGAACAATAACTTTATAGTTGGGATAAGTCTTTTTCACCCCTTGGGTGGACTTATCTAAGGTGGTACTAGGTGCGCTGGCCATAAAAGTTACAATAGGTCAAGGTTTTTGCGGTTAAATTCGAGCATTTTGACAACAATTAAGCGGCAAAAGCCACAGAATTATTATTCAAAACTTGGTGATAGTAATTTAATAACTGTTTGGTGGCCGCTTGCCATGCCCATTTTTCCGCTTCTAGACGCGCATTTCGTCGTAATTCCTCTCTTTCTGCCTTGGCGGTTAGTAATCTTTGGGTGGCACTAATTAAACCCTTTTCATCCCTAGGATCGAAGAGATGACCATTAACTCCATCGGTGACAATATCGGGAATTCCCCCCGAATTTGCCGCCACCACCGGACAACCGGCAGCCATGGATTCTAAGAGTACCAAACCGAGGGTTTCTGTGCGTGAGGGAAAAAGAAAAGCATCTGCGGAAGCAAAAGCGGAGGCTAATTCTAACCCCTGTAAATAACCGACAAAATGGGTATTTGTGTCGGCAAAATGACTTGTTAAAGCTTCCCGATGGGGACCATCTCCCACAATGGCAAATCTTGCTTCGGGAATCGCTTCTAAGACTGGTTTAATGCGATCAATTTCTTTTTCGGCCGACACTCGACCAACGTATAATAAGAGAGGACTATCGGGGTTATTTTGGGATAATTTCAGTCTCATAGCCGGGGATTTTAAATGAGGTTGAAATAATTCCGTATCGACTCCCCTTTGCCAAAGCTCGACCTTTTCAATGCCACGACTAGATAATTCTTGTACCATAGCAGTGGAAGTGCAGAGATTTAAACTTGCTTGATTGTGGGCCAATTTTAATAATTCCCAGAGTAATCCTTCTAGGGAACCTAATCCATAGTGTTGTAGGTATTGGGGGAGATGGGTATGATAGGAAGCGACGAGGGGAATGTTCATAGTTTTGGCAAAATAAATGCCTCCCACCCCTAAAACAGCCGGGTTAACCACATGAATAATATCGGGTTTGAACCTCTCTAAAGCTTGACCGACGGAAGGCCGGGGGAAAGCCATTTTTAATTCTGGATATAGGGGTAAGGGAATCCCTGTAACTCCATGAATCTTAGCACCTTTGTACTCCTTTAAACCGCCATCGGGAGAGAAAACTAATACTTGATGACCTAATCTTTGTAGGTGTTCCACGGTATGTTTAAGACGGGTGACAATTCCATCGATTTTCGGTAAGAAGGTTTCTGTAAAAAGAGCAATTCGCATAGAGAAAACAAGGTTAAGTAATAATTAAGGACAAGCTTTTTGAGATAGCTAGGAATAATTACTGAATTTCTCAAGGCAATTAACTCCCCAATTAATCATAGATCAGAAAGGCCAAAGGTTTTAATCACTCGATCGCTACCTTCGATAACCACCGTCGCTCGATAATTATCGCCGATTGCTGCCGTCCATAATTGCCATTCCCCCGCCACATTGTCTAATTTTAAGGGATTGAGGCCCACTTCCACTCGATCGAGTCCCCCGCTAATTCCCGTTCCCAGTGCCTTTAAATAAGCCTCTTTTGCCGTCCATAACTGAAAAAATAGCTTTTCCTTCTCCGCAGACTTTTCAACAAGCTCGTGTTCCCTAGCACAAAAAAATCTTTTTGTCAAGCTATCTAAATCTTTCATCTGGCGCATTTTCTCTAAATCTACCCCAATGCGAGCGGTTAAAGTCAAGCCACAGATTGCCATATCTTCGGAATGGGAGAGATTAAACTGTAATTGGTAGTTAATACTCGGTTTTCCCCGTTCACTGTAGATAAACTCGATTTTTTCGGGACTTATCGCCAAATATGACCCTAAAATCTCGCGTAAACATCCCCTAGCCACCAAAAAACGCCGCTTGTGTTCGGGAAAATGGTAACGATTAGCTCTAATTATTTCATCTTCCGAGAGCAAAGAAGCCAGTTTTTCTAGTCTATCCCCAGAGGGATCAAGACTGATAAAATAGAGATGAACCTCATCGGTAGATATAAACATTAAACTCAGAAGCGATCAAATAATTAATTATCGGTAAATTTTACCTTAAAATGAGAATTGCCGACTCAAGAATTTATCCACCTTCTAACTCTTGACTTTGCAGCACACCTATGAACTTTTTTCATACTGAAGACCATCTCCAACAGTTCGGTACAGATATTTTAGAAACAACTTGGCGAGAATTTCCCCAATTAGCTCAAGAACAAATCGCCCTAACTTGGATAGTATATGATCCTCCTGTTATCGTCAACACGGGGGGAGCAATTTCTCACGAAGAATTCTGGAAATATTCCCCCCGCGGCTTTAGTTATCGCGGACAAGAAAGAACCTATCCCGCTAGTTTAGTGAAATTGTTTTATCTGGTAGCAATTCATGAGTGGTTAGAGGGGGGAATGATTGCCGAAAGCAGCGAATTAAATCGCGCCATTCGTGACATGATTGTTGACTCTAGTAATGATGCTGCCAGTTTAGTTGTAGATCTGGTTACGGGAACCACTAGCGGTCCAGAAATTGCCGCCAGTCCCTTTGAAACTTGGAAGCAACAACGCAACATAGTTAATCGTTATTTTCAATCCCTAAATTGGCCGGAATTAGCGACAATTAACGTTAATCAAAAAACTTGGTCTGACGGTCCCTATGGACGTGAACGCGCTTTTTTAGGGGAATTAATGGAGAATCGCAATATGTTGACTAGCAATGCAGTGGCGCGTTTAATTCATACTATTGTTGGGGGGATTGCGGTTTCTTCCCAACGTTCTCAAATGATGATGTCTTTACTAAAACGAAGTCTTAATCCTGCTGATTGGACAAGTCAAGGAGATGAGACACAAATCTTAGGATTTCTGGGACAAGGATTACCAGAAAATAGTCAAATTTGGTCAAAAGCTGGTTGGACAAGTCAAGTACGTCACGATGCAGCTTATATTGAAATTCCCCATCATACTCCCTATCTATTGGTGGTATTTACCGAGGGAAAAGATAACAGTCAAAATCGCTCAATTTTACCTTTTATTTCCCAGAAAGTAGCCGAGAAAATTATGCAGATCCATTAATTTAAGCTGTGGGTAGGATGGGTTTCTCTGCTTGGTGCATCTTAATTTTGTAGAAGTATCTATATCACATTTGGGATCACGCGATATTACATTTGGGCGCACACAATATTACATTTGGGCGCACACAATATTACATTTGGGCGCACGCGATGCGCCCCTACTATTGGGGCGATAATGTTATTGTAGGGGCGAATTGCATTCGCCCTCTTTTAATAACTTCTGCTGCTCACCATAAGTGAGAGATGGGGTTCGTTCTTGCAGCTGAAATACTCGATTAAGTTTAGTCTGTGCTTCACCTTGACGAGAAGGACTGTAATCATTTAAACTAACAATAAGTTGTTCTTAAGTATTTCCTCAAATGTGTGACTTTCAACCCTCGCCATTGTCATAACGAAAGGGAAGTGGAGAGTAAATTAATTGTCCAGTATTTACTCCCCAAACTAGGCTACAATCCCGAACATTGGTATCAACAAGTTAGCTTCGGTAAAGTCCGCTTAGATTTCCTTGTTTCCGCTCAAAAACCTATCAACAAAAAGCAGTTTTTACCCTCTCACTGTCTAATTATCGAGGCTAAAAATCCCAGAGAAAAGCTCATCAATCATCGTCACCGCTTAGGTTATTATCTCAACTACTTTAAAGTGCAGTGGGGATTATTAACCAATGGTTATGAGATTCAACTTTATCAAAGAAAACCCGATAAAATTTATCCAGTTTTTAGATGTTCTGGGTTAGAAATTGCCTCTCACTTAGAACAGTTAAAATCTCTGATTGGCTACGAAACCTTATCCCTAGGCATTCCACCGCTCAATTCTCCAACAATCAACCACAGAAACCTCATGAAAACCATCGCAATTTATCATCATAAAGGTGGTGTTGGTAAAACCACCGTCGCTACCAATCTAGCGGCAGCTTTGAATAAAAAAGGCAAGCGAGTATTATTGATTGATATTGATGCTCAAGCTAACAGTACCTTTGCCGTTGGTTTAATTAAGTTTCAATTCGATGATGACGATGATTTAAAAGATAAAAATGTCTTTCATTTGCTAGATAACAGTAACCGCATTTTTATTGAAAATATCGTCAGAAAGTCTCAAGGATTCAATCATCCAGAAATTGATGTTATTCCCTCTCACATATCTTTAATTGCTAACCAAGCTAAAATTAAAGATAATGCGGCGGTATTTGCTAGATTGGCCAGAAAATTAGAGAAAGTAAAGGATCAATACGATATTGTAATTATTGATGCACCTCCCGCACTTGATTTATATGCACGCATTGCTTTAATTGCAGCTGACTATCTAATAATTCCTTCAGATCTTAAACCATTTTCTAATCAAGGATTAGATAGCGTTAAAAACTTTGTTCAAGAGGAAATCAATGAAAGTCGTGGAGATTTGGGTAAACCAACCCTACAAATTTTAGGCGTTTTACCTTCCAAAATTTCCACCCATGCTCAATACTTAAAATATAATTTTCCCAAACAAAAACAAGTGATTCCAGACAAATATGGTTTACCTTTGATGGAATCAATTATCTCGGAAAGAATGGCTTTATCTCGCTGTATAAATCAATACGTTACCGTGGGAGATTTAGAAATTCCTGCTCCCCAATCTATAATTGATTATGCAGAACATCAAGCTGATGCGGGAGTATCAGCAGCAGAATTTGAAGCCTTAGCACTGGAAGTTTTAGCTAAAATAGGAGTTAAATAAATGTGGAAATTTTTACGAGTCGATATTACTGATATTAATCCTTCCCTTCCCAGAGAAACCTTCTCCGAAACTGAATTGGAGAATTTAGCCAATCTTATTATTGAAATGGGTGGACTTATTCGCCCTGTTATTCTCAAAAAAGCTGATAATAAAAAAGTTGATGAACGTTATAATATTATTAGTGGAGATTTAGAATATTATGCTTCTGTTATCGCCAATCAGAAAGTTCCTGACATCGAGATGATTAACGCTTTTGTAGTTGATAAAGAAGCGGAGAGTATCGCTTTACAGCAAATACAGTTATTATCTCCTTCTCCTGGGTTAATTACCAAGCCCGAAAAAATAGATAATCCTCTAGAATTGAGGGTGAGTAATCTTGAAAAACGATTAGAAACTCAGTTACAAGCAATCCGAGAGGAGTACCAAAAAGAAATCAAAAGACTGGAAGAAAAAATTATTATTTCTGCTGCTCCTCCTCCTCCTTCTCCTCCTTCTAAGTCGATTTTAGAGCTTTTGAATAGCTGTGATGCTAATCAACTTAAAAAAGCAGGAATTCCCGCTACATCTGTTAACGATTTTCTGAAAAAACGTTCAGAAAAGCCCTTTGATTCTTTGGAAGATGTCCTAAATCGCCCAGTGTCAGGAGTTAAAGAGAAAAGATTAATTAAACTTATCGATTATTTGCTGACTTCTAATTGATTTTTGTGGGTGTGTTGAGCTACTTTAACACACCCTACCGATGGGTGTTATAATAATGGAAGATCAGGAAAAAATTCCGATCCGATAGCGGGCAAAGATTAACTAGAAGACGGGTGAAAAGAGAAAACTTATGACAACTACCCCAGTAATAGCTGATTCTTTAACAATTCCTCCCCTAGAAAACGGCGATAAATTAACTCGATGGGAATTTGAACGACGTTATCAAGGGATGCCCCATCTCAAAAAAGCGGAATTAATTGAAGGAATTGTTTATATGGCATCTCCCTTGAGAATTACCCAACATGGTGAACCCCACGCGCATATTATGTTATGGTTGGGTTTTTATAAAGCTTTTACCCCCTATCTGCAATTAGGGGACAATTGTACCGTGAGATTAGATATTGATAACGAACCCCAACCGGATGCCCTATTAAGAATTGACAAGGGAGGACAATCGACAATTAGTCAAGATGATTATGTAGAAGGAGCGCCGGAATTAATTGTCGAAATTGCCGCTTCTAGTGCTTCCTACGATGTTCATCAAAAATTAAATGTTTACCGTCGCAATCAAGTCCAAGAATATCTAGTCTGGCGGTTTTATGAACAAGAAATTGATTGGTTTCGGCTACAGGCAGGAGAATATATTAAACTAGAACCCGATAGTGAGGGCATAATGCGCTCCCAAATCTTCCCCGGTTTATGGCTAGATAAAAACGCTTTATTAATGGGCGACTTAGGAAAAGTTTTATTGATTTTGCAGCGGGGGTTAGAAACAGCAGAACATCGAGATTTTGTCAAGAAATTAACTGCCAATTACAGCTAGATTGTAAAATTAGACAATTATTCTTGATCCACTGTCCTATAATTACAGAAAGAGTATTTTTGACTTGAATTTGTTCTTAACTGTACCCCACATTTCGACAAGCTCAATGTAAAATAATCTCGCCCCTGATAATCTTCACTTCGACAAGCTCAGTGACCACTCATCACCTTACTTTATGTCAAATCTAATCCTTTTCTGGCATCGTCGCGATTTACGTCTCTCGGATAATATTGGACTGAGTAAAGCTAGGGAGCGCAGTCCGAAAATTATCGGGGTTTTCTGCCTCGATCCTGCTATTTTAGAGAGGGATGATATCGCCCCTGCTAGAGTTGCCTATCTCCTCGGTTGTCTAGAGGAATTAGAAAAAAATTATCGCCAAAAAGGTAGTCAATTACTGATTATTCGCGGCAACCCCAGTCAAACACTCGTCAACTTAGCCGGCAATTTATCGGCAAAAGCAGTTTTTTTTAACCTCGATATCGAACCCTACGCGCGTCAACGGGATCAACAGGTAATCGCCGCTTTACAAAAAAAAGGAATTGAAGTAGAAACCTTCTGGGATCAACTTCTCCATGCCCCCGGACAAGTCCTCACCCTCTCAAAAAGTCCCTACACCGTATATACTCCTTTTTGGAAAAATTGGAGCCAATTAACCAAAGCCAGCCCCACAACCCTAGAAAACCTGCAAGGATTAGAGGAAAATGAGGGGGAGAAACTCACAGAAACTATTAACTTACCAACCCTAGAAAATTTAGGTTTTACTTGGCAAAACCCCTTACCCCTCACTCCCGGAGAAAAGGCCGCCCATAGCAGATTAGAAGAATTTTGTCAAGGGGTTATTAACAATTATCAAGAAGATCGTAACTTCCCCGCTTTCGATGGCACCTCGCGCTTGAGTGCCGCTTTAAAATTTGGGGCGATTGGCATTCGCACAATTTGGACGGCAACCCTAGAATTATTAGAAAATTGCCGGGCAGAGGAAGCAAAAAATAGTATTATCACTTGGCAGCAAGAGTTAGCTTGGCGGGAATTTTACCAGCATTGTCTCTATTTTTTCCCAGAATTGGCGGTCGGTGCTTATAGAAAAGAATTTCGTCATTTTCCTTGGCAGGATAACGAAGAACATTTTCAAGCTTGGTGCCAGGGAAAAACCGGCTATCCGATCGTTGACGCGGCCATGCGACAATTAAATGAAACGGGATGGATGCACAATCGTTGTCGCATGATCGTGGCGAGTTTTTTAACCAAAGATTTAATTATTAACTGGCAAAAAGGCGAAAAATACTTCATGCAGAAACTTTTTGATGGCGATTTAGCCGCTAATAATGGTGGTTGGCAGTGGAGTGCCTCTAGTGGCATGGATCCGAAACCTTTAAGAATTTTTAATCCCGCTAGTCAGACACAAAAATTCGATCCGGAAGGGGAATATATTCGTCAATGGTTGCCGGAATTAGCCTCCGTAGATACGGAATATTTAGTAACTGGGAAAATCCCCCGTTTAGAAAGACATCGTTGTGGTTATCCTGAGCCAATTGTCGATCATAATCAACAACAAAAAGAGTTCAAACGACTCTATAGTAATCAGAAGCCAAAACAATAACTAGGGTTTGTGGCAAAAAGTTTTTAGTGGGGACAGGGTGACAGGGTAACCATAAGGGTGCATCTCATTTTTGTAAATCTACTAATTTAGGATTTTTCAGGGGAAACTTTCTCCTAAAATTGGGGGTTACTTTCGGTTTTATTACTCAATCCAAGCTTTTGGGGGGTTCTACCCCCCAAACCCCCCGTTGGGGGCGTGGCGCGGTCACTGAGCGTGTCGAAGTGCCGCCCCCAAACCCCCCGCGCATTAGCTTTTCGGTGGGATGCTTACACGCGATTGTTCAT